>JAJXXG010000256.1 GCA_021781255.1 Acidobacteriota bacterium | reverse complement strand
ATCTTACAGTTCCATCTATGAAAGACACTAGTCGAGGTCTCAAGTTTCCCACCCCGGCCCCCAAAAACAAAAGCGCGGCGAGGGTGGATCACCCAGTTTCGAGTGACGAGACAATCGCGGCTACGCGCCGGCGCCTACGGGTGCGGGCGGCTCGGCCTGCTGGGTGCGCGCGGCTTTCACCATTTTGTTACGCTGCGCGCGCAGCTTAAGGAACGATTTGGCCTCGATGTAGAGCCGATGCAGGTCGCGATTGACGATGGCCTTCCAAACCACGCGGAAAGCTGCCTTGGGACGGAAGTAGTACTCGTCGTAGAAGCGGTGCACCATCTCCATGACATAGTCAGTGGGCAGGCCGGGATATTCGATGTGCGCCATTTGGTGGCCGCCATCGTCCTGCATGTTCTTGTTGGTGATGAACCCGTTTTTGGCCGCGTATTCGTAAAACTCGGTGCCGGGGTATGCGTGGGCGATGGAGACCTGAATGGTTTCGCAGTCGAGGGTTTTGGCAAAGTTGATGGTGTTGCGAATGGACTGCTTGGTTTCGCCGGGCAGGCCGAGGATAAAGTCGGCGTGAATGGTCAGCCCTAAAGAGTGGCAATCGCGGGCGAAATCGCGTGCGCGCTCGACGGTGGCGCCCTTCTTGATGTTCTTGAGGATCTGCGGGTCGCCGGATTCGAAGCCGACGATGAGCAGGCGGCATCCGGCCTCACGCATGGCCTTCAGGGTTTCGTAGTCGGTGGTCACGCGCGATGTGCAACTCCAGGTCAGCCCGAGGGGCTTGAGCTTTTCGCACAGCTCGATAGTGCGCGCTTTCTGGATGTTAAAGGTGTCGTCGTCAAAGAAGAATTCCTTCACGTCAGGGAAGTTCTCCTTTGCCCACTTCATCTCGGCAGCGACGTCGTCAGTGGAGCGTTTGCGCCAGGCGTGGCCGCTGAGCGTTTGCGGCCACAGGCAGAAGGTGCACTGTGCCGGGCAGCCCCGCGTGGAGTAGAGCGAGATAAAGGGATGCAGCAGGAAGGGCACGTTGTAGCGCGTCACATCCATGTCGCGCTTGTAAATTTTGGTTGCCCAGGGCATCGCATCAAGGTCTTCCACCTGCGGACGGTCAGGATTGTGAACGATCTTGCCGTCTTTTTTGTAGCTGATGCCGAGAATCTCGTTGAGCGGCTTGCCCTGCGCGTACTCAACGACCGAATAGTCGAACTCGCGGCGGCAGATGAAGTTGAGAGCGGAACATTCATTGAGGGCGCGGTCGGGGTCAGTGGTGACCGGAGGACCGACAAAGGCGATGCGGATCGACGGATTGGCCGCTTTGATGGCTTCAGCGAGGCGCTGGTCGCCTTCCCAGCCCACGGTGGAAGTGAACAGCACCAGAAACTCGTAGTCCTTGCAGATTTCGATGGTTTCCTGGGCGGAGACATGGTGAGGAGGCGCATCGAGCAGGCGCGAACCTTCAAGCAAGCCGGCTGGATAGGTGAGCCAGACCGGGTACCAGTAGGACTCAATCTCGCGAGTCGCCGGCCAGCGCGAGCCTGCGCCGCCATCGAAGTTTTCGAAAGAAGGAGGGTTGAGGAGAAGTGTTTTCAGGGGCATCTGCATCCCTCTCATTCTAACATTCGTGCTGTTCCTTTAGACGGATCCATGGGAAAGGCGAAGCGGCCGGATTGCTTGCGGAGGCCGGCGCGACGGAAGAATAAACCCAGCAGAATCAACGCAGTTTTTGCGCGAAGAGAGGATGAGAAGAGCGGTAGGAGGGTTAAGGTTGAGGTTCCCGGCCTGACCTATTTGCTGCGCAGCTCGTTTAACCAGTCCTGCATGTGGCCGAGTGCGCGGAGGAGGTTCAACCGTGTTTTGCTCAGGTCGAGTGCCGCATCGAGCGCGTCCTGGTACTTTTGACGCTCATCAATGCGCGCCTGCTGCTCCGCTGTGGGAGAAAGCTGTGGCGGCGCGCCGGGAGCGTTGCCGGCGCCGTTGCCCAATTCCAGTTGCGCAAGCACGCTCTTCAACTGTTCGCCGGCGATCTGCTGCTTGAGACTCGCAATCTCGGCCTGCGCATCAAGCTCGCGCAGGCTCGCGGTCAGTTCGGTAATTTGAATATCGTTCTGTTGCTGAGCCTGTTCGGCCTCAACCCTGGCGCGCAGTGCTTCAGCAGCGGACTCTTTGGCTTTCGAGTGGAGACCGGCGTCAAAGATCGGGATGCGGATGTTGAATCCGGTGCTGAAGTTATTGGCTGGAAGAGGACGGGCGTAATAGGAATTGATGTCGTTCAACAACGTGGTATTGCGGTTGTAGATAGCTCCGAAGGAAATCTCGGGCATGAACCACTGATGCTCCTGATCGCCCCTGGCAACAAACGCTCTGGAATGCGCCAGCGCCTGCGCCGAATCGATGGCTGATGTCGAAAGCGCGGGCTCGTTCGCGGTGACGGCCGGTATCTCGGGAATGCTGGCGTGATCGGGCGTAATGGAACCCACGGGCAGGCCAGTGAGCACCGCAAGCTGTTTGGAAAGCGCGGCCGTGCGGGTTTCGAGGTGCAGGCGCCTCAGCTTCAGTTGTGCGGCCGTCAACTGCGCCTGCAACAACTCGCTGAGGGGGGCGACGCCGGCCTCGGTCCGCTGCTCCTCAATGGCCACCAAACGCGCCGCATCCTGCTCCTGCTGCCGCGCGGCTTCGAGTTCGAAGTTAACCGTATCGAGCTCGATGTAGGCTGTAGAGGCGTCGAGCGCGACTTGCTCACGGGCGTCCTTGAGCGAAAGCCGCGCCGCCTGCAAGGCCGCGCGCGCCGCCTGAACATAACGGATTTGCGGCATGCTGAAGACCATGGACTGGATGGTGCTGTCCCATACGGTGGGCAGGGAGCCGGTAAATCCGACCTCGGGGAACGCCGGCAATCCAGATCCAAACGAAACCGAAGGGATGAAAGCATCGAGGCTTTGTCCCAGCTGCGCTGAGGCTTTTTGCACGTCGGCCTGGCTCAGCCGCACCGCTGCGCTGTTCTTCTGGGCCAGTTCCACTACGAAGGTGAGCGAGACCTGCGCCGCGGCCATAGCAGGGGTGGCGATAAGCGCCAGGCAGGCGAGAACCGGTGCCCAGGCGACGCGCGATTTTTGTGAGGTCTTCATTTGCATTCCAAGGTCACGCTTTGGAATCCTGAGCCGGATTATATTCGTGCGCCAATGCGGAGGCGGCGGCGAACTCGCGCGTTGCGCCGGCAGCATCGCCAAGCCGTTGCTTGAGACGCCCGAGGCGAATGTGGGCGATAAACGCAGGGCCTTCCTCAGTCATGGATGAACTTGCCAGATAATCTTCAAGCATTTTTGCGGCAAGCGAAGGATCCCAGCCTGCCCCGATGAGCACACCCGCGCCGTCGTACAGGGCCACGCCCGAGTGTTGATCGTGCGCCGCCACATTGGCGCAGCTTTGGACTGCAGCTTCCATTTCAGTCCAGCGTTGACGGCGGCGGTAGAAGCTGGCGAGAACCGTCCACTGGCTGGCAGGATGGGGGCTTGCGGCAATTGCCTGCTTGAACTCTCGTTCAGCCGTGCCGTAGTCTTTGCGGGCTTCGGCAATCTCGCCGCGCAGTTGGTGCGCACGCGCGGGATCAACCCGATCAAGTTGTTCGGCGACGGACTCTGCCTTGTCCATGCCACCCCCGACGATGCCGGGAGCGTCCTTGTAAAAGTCGCCGAGATCGGAGAGCGCCGCGGCATTGCGTGGATCGAGCCGTACCGCTTCTTCAAATTCAGTGCGCACGCGCTTACCGAGACTGAATGCAGTGAAGAAGGATGCGCGGTTTGCCTTCTCGCCCAAGGCACGGCCAAGCCACATGTGAAAACTGGAGTTCGATCCGTCGAGGCGCACGGCCTGTTCGCACGCTTTGACCGCAGCATCCCATTGCTGCAGGGCAAATCGCACGCGGCACTGAAGATTCTGGGCTTCGGCGGCGCCCTGGCCAGACGCGGGAAACTGCGCGAGTAGGACGAGCGCCCGGTCGGCCTCGCCGGCCTGCAATGCCGCATTGGCCTGGGTAAGGATAACGGCAGGAGTTTGCGCGAATGCCAAAGTTGCGACAGCCATCAGCAGCCATGCCGCTACGGCAGAACCGGAACAGGTGAACCCACCGGCACGCACGCCGCGTGGCTTGGTCCTCTCAGGCGCCCCTTGCGACAGATCTTCGTCGCTGGTGCGGGAGCAAATGCCACCTTGCAGATTCTTCACCTGGGCAAATGAATTTTGGTTCTGCGCGAGGAGCGCAGGGACTGTAACCGGCAACCCGCTCACCGTGCTTCCTTGATTGGTACGCCCTCCTGCAAGGGCTGCCCGTTGGCTGTTCCGGTGGCCACCGTGTCGCCGTCCTCGAGTCCGGAGAGAATGGAAACCTGCGTCAGATTGGACGTTCCGATCGTGACCGGGACACGTATCAACTCGCTGCGAGCGACCTTGTAGACGAAGTATTTTCCGTTTTGTTCGTGCAGCGCCTCGCGCGGCATGCTAAGGGTACTGGGCTCGGTGGAAATGGTCACAGTGACAGTGACATTGGTATCGGGCAGCAAGCCGTCTTCAGCATCGTCGAAGTCGACCAGAACCTCACCCACGTTGCGCGTGGTATAAGTGACCACGGCGACGGGAAGGCGGGCGATGTGGCCGTGCCACTCGCGGCCAGGCTTTGCGTCCCAGCGGACCAAGACTTTCTGTCCTACAGCCAGGCGGCCCAAATCAGGCTCATCAAAATAGGCGCGCACCCGTTCATTGTTGAGATCAGCCATCTGGAGCAGTAATTTGCCTGCTTCAGCATATTCCCCCGGGGCAGCGTCCAAGGTGTAGATGGTTCCGTCGATGGGCGCGTAGATAGATGTTTGGGCCTCAATGTTCCGCGCGGCCGCCAACGCTGCTTCAGCGTCACCTAGTGCGGCCTCTGCGCGCGCTACCTCATCGGAAGAGTAGCGGTGCTCGGCTCTTTGTTGCGCCGCGTTCAGGCTTGCCTGCGCCGTCTCAAGCTGCTGTCGCGCAGCGACCACCTCGCCCTGCGAGGCGGCGCCCGTGGTGGCTAATTTCGTAAGCGCGTCGAGATTGTACCGCGCCTGGCTCAGTGCCAGCCGGTCCTGTTCAACCTCTGCCGCGGCCGCCTGCCGCTCTGCGAGTGTCCCGTTGTGCGTGGCGGCCTCGAGCGCGGCTTGCGCCGACTTGACACCGCTTTCGGCGTTTGCCACCCGTGACCGCGCTTCCACGTCGTCGAGTGTCAGGAGCAGCTTGCCGGGCCGGACCACGTCGCCTTCCTGTGCGTAGACCGCTTTCACTCTGGTTGCGAGGGGGCTATAAAACGGGTAGTTCACCACGGGTTCCACGCGCCCGTTGGTGCTGACCGTGTTCTGCAGCGTCGCGTGCTCCACCCGCGCCAGTCGCACCGGCAATCGCTCCCGCAGAAGATAGCGGGCCGTGAAAAACACAATCACTACGAGGATGGCCGAACTTCTCCAAAACCAGAGCCGGACGGTTTGCTTGCGCTCTCGAATCATTCGGGTAACCAAGGTCAGTATATAAGACCCAAAAGCTTGTTTAAGAAGCAGAACAATGTAGATTTCACAGCCGCGGCGGAGCTTCCCGCGACTCGTACAATACTGCTATGGCCTCTCGACCGCGCTACACCGACGAACACGCCAAAGCCGGACTCGACTTTGCCTTTCCCGCGATTGAAACCTGGCAAAACCAGTTTCCCGGCTACGAGATCCAGATTGACGACCCGGAACTGACCTCAGTCTGCCCCAAGACCGGCCTGCCCGACTTCGGGGTGCTGACCATTCGCTACATGCCACGGGAACGCTGCCTGGAGTTGAAGTCGCTGAAAGAGTATCTCTTCAGCTATCGGAATCTGGGCATCTTTCAGGAAAACATCGTGAATCAGGTTCTGGAAGACATCGTGAAGGCCTGCGACCCGGTGTGGGCTGTCGTGAAGGGCGAATTCAGGCCCCGCGGCGGAATCGGCACCATCGTGGAGGCGCGCTGGCCGCGGCCTTCTGCCTCGGGGCAGTAAGCGCGTGAGCGCCAACAGGAATTGGTTGGCCATCCATAGTAGGCTTTCGATTGCCCGTTGTGATATTTGTTGATGTCCCCGGTTTTTTGCCGCTAACCACGGGATTTGAGTCTATTGCCTAAAGTTTCCCAACGCCTGTGCCGCCGCACCAGCCCTGCCCTGGGCACGATATCGCTGCTGCTGGCCCTGAACCTGCTGAACTACATCGACCGCTACATTCTGCCGGGCGCGCAACCGCTGATCCAGCGGGAGTTCCACGCCACTGACCAGCAGATGGGCGCGCTGACCACGGCGCTGTTCTTCTTCTACATGATTGCGGCGCCGGCCAGCGGCTGGCTGGGCGACTGGTTCCGGCGCAAGCCGCTGATCATCACGGGCGCGGTGCTGTGGAGCGTGGCTACGCTTGGCTCCGCCTTTGTGCACAGCTACTGGAGCCTTTACTTCAGGCGCGCGATGGTGGGCGTGGGCGAGGCCACGTTCGGCATCTTTGCTCCCGCCGTGCTGGCCGATTTTTATCCCGAGCGCGAACGCAACCGCATTCTTTCGATTTTTTATCTTGCCATTCCTGTAGGGGCAGCGCTGGGCTATTTGGCGGGCGGGGAAATGGGCAGCCAGTGGGGCTGGCGCAGCCCGTTCCTGATTTGCGCGATTCCCGGTCTGCTGGTTGCCGTGCTCTATGGGTTCTGGGGACGCGAGCCAGAGCGCGGCGCCTGCGATCGCGGCGGACCGACCGATGCGCGGACAATGTCGTGGCGTTCCTTTGCGGAATTCACGAGCCAGTTCTTCAAGCTTCTCAGGAATCCAGCTTTTCTCACGTCGACTTTCGGTCTGGCTGAGATTACCTTTGCGCTGGGCGGAATTTCGGCGTGGATGCCCACGTTTCTGCACCGAACCAACGGGCTTTCTGTAGCCAATGCCAGCCTGGTGGTGAGCGCCATTACCGTGGTCGACGGCATCGCCGGCACCGTTGCGGGCGGATGGATTGCGCATCGCTGGCTGCGCACCGACCACCGTGCCCTCTACCTGCTCTCATTCTGGAGCGTCGTTCTTACCATTCCGTTTGGCGTACTGGTTTTCTTTGGCCCCCGTTCATTCACGATCCCGGCGCTCTTTCTGGCGGAGTTTTTCATCTTCCTCAACACAGGCCCGCTGAATGCCGCGATTGTCAACTCAGTGAACGGCGCTGTCCGCGCCACGGCCATTTCGGTCAACCTCTTCTGCATCCACGCTTTCGGCGACACCTTTTCGCCGCAGATTATCGGCGCCATCAGCGACCACTCGAACCTGAGCATGGGCTTGGGCGCCACGCTGGTTTCGCTGGTTATTGCGTGCTGCATTCTCTGGTACGGCGCGCGCTTTGCGTCGCCATTCGAAGATCTCTAAAAAGCGCACTTACTTCGCCGGCAGCGTTTCCGTATCTCTGGTATTCATGAAAGCCCGGTGGCCACCCTGCGGGCGCAGGTTGGGATCGTAGATGGGAGGGCGGCTCTGGTCGGCGCTGAATCCGTGGGCGAGAAGAGGGTTGGGCTTGAACCTGGGCGGCCCTCCATAAAACTGCCGGGCGTGGCTGAGCACCATGCCGGCGCGGCCGTGCATGGATTGGACGAGGCCGCGAATCTGCACATCGGCGTCACGGTATTTTCTGAGATCGCCGACGGTGTCGCGGTCCTCCCAGAGGCTGATAACGGTGAAGCGGCATTTGTTGTCAGGGGTCTCAGGCGAGCAGACGTCGAGAAAGCGCGTGCCATCCGGAAGCCGAACTACATCATAGACATGCACGGAAACGCAAATGTCTTTGTTGAGCATTTGCGAGGCTTGGTCAGCGGTCACGCAGGCCATGTGAGTCTTAGCAAACGCCGACACCGGGGCGCAGGCTACAAACATCGCCAGCCATGCCAAACGGCTCAACGTCATAAAAATCTCCGTGGAGAATTTTGAAACAGCGTAGCGCGAAAGGGGGCGGAAATGGAAGCAACTGCTGGATCCGAGATGCGATGCGAACGCTTCCTGAAGAAGCTTCACCGCGCGCCGACTAGTTTTTCCTGCTTGGCGCGCTGGCCGTAATGGGTTTCAACGTAGTGGTCCAGCATCTGCTTGAACTCGGCGACGATGGTGTCGCCGCGCAGCGTAGTGGAAAGCTTGCCGTCGATATAGACCGGGGCGACGGGATCCTCAAAGGTGCCGGGCAGGCTGATGCCGAGGTTG
>JAJXXG010000664.1 GCA_021781255.1 Acidobacteriota bacterium | reverse complement strand
CAACTTCGCCAAGCGACTCAAGACTCTTGGCGGACTCACTGCCTACGAATTCATCTGCAAATGTTGGCAAAAAGAACCCGACCGATTTACCCTCGACCCTATCCATCAAATGCCGGGACTAAACATCTAGTGAGAGGCGTCGCGGTGAATGTCGGCTAACAGCCTCACGTGAGACTGGGAATTCCATCGGAGAGCCGAATTGCCGCGATCAGCGCGGCCAAGGCGGCGGGTTGATTGCGGCGGCTGGGATAGTAGAGGAAGTATCCAGGGAACGATGGACACCAATCTCTGAGGACCTGAACCAGACTTCCCTTTGCAATCATCACCGCAAGGGTGTCTTCCATCGCCGTCCCGATTCCCACGCCATTGAGCACAGCCTGGATAACCAAATCCGGATCATCGAACGAAGCTGGTCCTTGCGGGCTCACCGTGAGTGCCCTGCGGCCCTTTTCGAACTCCCAGCGATAGAGGCTATTGCTGAACCGGAAACCGATGCAGGAGTGGTCCTTCAAGTCTTGTGGGCGACGTGGGATCGGGTTCGACTGGAAATATGCCGGAGAGCCCACAACGGCGAGCCGCATCTCTCGGGTCACGGGGACCGCGATCATGTCTCTCTGAATGAACTCACCGAGTTGAACACCGGCGTCATATTCGCCTGCGATCAGATCGACAGGATCATTGGAGGAGGTGACCTCCAGAACGATCTCCGGGTAGTCACGAGCGAACTTCGCCAGTTTTGGAAGAATCACCATCTCTGTGGCTGTGCGCGGGATGATGAGTCGGATTCGGCCTGCCGGGCGCTCCCGCTGTTTCATGGTCTCTGCGACCGCCTTTCCAATTCGCTCAAGCGCAGGTGCGAGTTCCTGAAGTAGCGCCGTCCCCGCCGCAGTCGCAGACACACTTCGGGTGGTTCGAGCGAGCAGTTGCACGCCTACCCGTTTCTCCAGGCTCCGCATCGAATGGCTGAGGGCGGACTGAGAGACACCGAGCCGGACGGCGGCACGGGTAAAGCTTCGTTCTTCGGCAACTGTTGCGAAGGCAGAAAGCTCGGCAAGATTACTTCTCATCATTCATGAATGATACTCATAACCATATGTCCTGGAAAAGATGTCTGATCATGAAGGTGGACATCTAATCTGGTTGTAGGCGCAAAAGCCAAACGCCGACAGGAGAGTGAAAATCATGGTCATTTCGTTTGAAAACAGGGTTGCTCTCGTCACAGGTGCGGCGTCGGGGCTGGGACTTGCGACGGCTAAGGCATTCGCAGAAGCTGGCGCCGCGGTAGTTCTGGCCGATTGGAACGAGAAAGACGTTCAAGCGGCCGCGAAGGATCTCGCCCAAAAAGGCCACAAGACGCTCGCCGTCACTTGCGATGTGTCCGACGACGCGCAGGTCGAGGCCATGGTAAAAGAGACGGTGGCGAAGTTCGGACGTCTCGACGCCGCTTACAACAATGCCGGCATTCAAAACGTACTGGCCGAGACCGCCGATGTGACTCGGAACGACTACGACCGCGTGATGGCAGTCAACCTTCGCGGCGTGTGGAGTTCGATGAAGTTCGAACTGCAGGTGATGCGCGAACAAGGCAGTGGCGCAATCGTCAACTGCTCTTCGCTGGGCGGATTGGTTGGGGGCAATCAACGGGGCACATATCACGCTGCAAAACACGGCGTAATCGGCTTTACCAAGAGCGCGGCCCTTGAGTATGCGACCCGCGGCATCCGCGTCAACGACGTCTGCCCTGGTCTCATCCGCACTCCAATGGCCGACAAGATGGAGGCCGAGGGGCAAGGGGAAGTGCTGAAGATGATGCGTGAGACCTTTGTGCCGATGCAGCGCGAAGGGCGACCTGAAGAGATTGCGAACACGGTTCTTTTCCTGTGCAGCGATCTCGCCAGCTATATCACCGGCCAGTCGATCTCGGTCGATGGCGGCTATGTGATGCGGTAAGCCAAGCCGAAATCGATGGAGCGGCGGTATTTCATGAAAGCGAGTGCGGTGTTCCTCACGGCTTCATTGTGGGGAGACGGTCTTGCTGTTGCCAAGGAGCAAAATATGTCTGATCCGAAGAAGTTAAACGCAACGGCGGGGCCGCTGACCTATGATGATGTCCGTTCAGTTTCACCGGCGCTCGAACATTACACCAGGGAGTCCTTGCTCGGCGGTCTCTGGAAGCGTCCGGAGCTTTCACCGCGTGATCGCAGTATTGTCACCGTAGCAGCGGTGATCGCGCGCATCCAGACCATCGAGATGCCGGTCCATTTCGCGCTGGCGCTCGACAACGGCGTAAAGCCCGCGGAGCTTTCTGAGATCATCACGCACCTCGCCTTCTATGCAGGCTGGGGAAATGCCATGGCCGCTGTCGCTGTTGCTAAAGACATCTTCCATCAACGCGGTATCAGTATCGGTCAGCTTCCGCCTGCGAAGGACAAGCTTCTGTCTCTCAATGAAGAAGTTGAGAAACAGAGAGCAACTCAGGTCAGCAATAATTTCGGTGCGGTCTCTCCAGGCTTGGTTCAGAACACCACCGACTTGCTTTTTCGAGACCTGTGGCTGCGTCCGGCGCTTGCTCCCCGCGACAGAAGCCTCGTCACTGTGAGCGCTCTGATTGCGAACGGACAGACTGCGCAGATCACCTATCACCTCGGTCGCGCGATGGACAACGGCCTGACTCAAGAACAAGCTTCTGAAGTACTTACACACGTCCCTTTCTATGCGGGCTGGCCGTGTGCGTTTTCGGCGTTGCCGGTCGTAAAGGATGTGTTCGAGCGCAGAGGCGCCCCTTAACTCACTGCATCGAAGGAGAAGCAAATGGAAAAGCGCCAGCTAGGAAAGAATGGTCTGGAGGTCTCCGCCATTGGTCTGGGCTGTATGCGGGCCAGCGCCGGGCATGGTCAAGTTGCCGGAACCAGGCAGGAAATGATCGCGTTGCTGCGAAGCGCTGTGGACCGTGGAATTACCCTCTTCGACACAGCGCAGGTATACGGCCCATTTGTGAATGAGGAACTCGTGGGCGAGGCGCTCGCACCTGTGCGGGACCAGGTCGTCATCTCGACCAAGTTCGGATTTCAATTCGACTCCTCGGGCGATCCGCACCCAACCGGTTTGAACAGCCGGCCGGAGTACATCAAGGAAACAGTAGAAGCCTCACTGAAGCGGCTCCGTGTCGAGACAATCGACCTGCTGTATCAGCATCGCGTTGACCCTGCTGTGCCGATTGAAGAAGTCGCAGGCGCCGTGAAGGAGCTGATCGAGCAAGGTAAGGTCAGACACTTCGGCCTTTCTGAAGCTGGCGCGCAGACGATTCGCCGAGCCCACGCCATCTATCCAGTCACTGCGCTGCAGAGCGAATACTCGATGTGGTGGAGGCAGCCGGAAGAAGAGATTCTGGCGACGCTTGAGGAACTTGGGGTCGGCCTTGTCTCCTTCAGCCCGCTGGGCAAGGGATATCTGGCTGGCTCGGTGACTGAGCAGACACACTTCGACAAGCAAGACAACCGCGGCACTTTCCCTCGCTTTAGTGTAGAGGCCCGCAAGGCAAACCGCGCTCTGGTCGATGCAATCCAGTCCTTCGCGGCGAAAAAGCAAGCAACCGCCGCCCAGATCGCTCTCGCATGGGTGCTAGCTCAGAAGCCTTGGATCGTACCGATCCCTGGCACGACGAAGCTAGAGCGTCTCGATGAAAACATCGGAGCGACGAGTCTGAGGCTCACGTCGGACGAAATTCAGGAGCTTGACGGCATTCTGACCAAAATCCCCGTTGTTGGCGACCGATATCCGGCAGAAGTGCAGCGGATGACAAATCGCTAGCTCGCGGTTCGAGTGACCTTCGCCGGAGCATTCAAGGCAATCACTTAGAGAGGAGTACGTAATGAAAATCACGAGAGTTGGTTCACAGGCATCGACGAAAGGGCCCGCAGATTGGTTCACTGGCAGCGTTCGCGTCGATCCGCTCTTTCCCCCGGATGGTGGACGGCACTCCAATGGAGGTGTTGTCACCTTCGAGCCGGGAGCACGCACCCGGTGGCACACGCACCCGGCCGGCCAGACGATCATCATCACGCAGGGTCTTGGCTGGGTGCAGCGCGATGGTGGACCCGTGGAAGAAGTGAGGCCCGGCGATGTTGTCTTTTTTGAAGTAGGAGAGAAGCACTGGCACGGCGCGTCCGCCCAGGTGGGAATGGTTCACATCGCAATCACGGAGACCGTTGATGGCAAAGCGGTAGATTGGCTTGAGCCTGTCACCGACGAGCAGTATTCAAAATAGAAGGACAACATTAGTAACTGGACTGAAGCAGAACTGAAAAAGATCGCGGTGGCCGATGATCTCCACATCTCGCCCTTTCGCGAGGATGGCGTCACGTACGGAACGCCCACATGGATCTGGTCAGTGGTTGTCGGCGATGCACTCTATGCGCGCGCCTACAGCGGACAGAAGTCGCGTTGGTACAAGGCCGCAGTCACCCAGAAGGCCGGCCGCATCCGCATCGCAGGTATGGAGCGCGAAGTCGCATTCGAGCCTGCGATGGGCGATGTCAATCATCAAATCGATGAGGCGTACCGCGCTAAGTATCGTACGAGCCCTTACCTGGCTCCGATGATTGGAGATCATGCTCGCGCTGCAACGGTGAGAATCAGCCCGCGATGACGGGCAGAGATCAGCAAGGGGGCGGCTCAATGCTATTCGTGAAAAGGGAGACGGTTAAAAGGAGATGTCGATGAGGAAGCGGAAACTCGGAAGTGGCAATCTCGAAGTCTCGGAGATCGGCCTGGGCTGCATGGGGATGAGCTGGTCCTACGGAACGGCGAAAGACAAGCAGGAGATGATCGCTCTGATTCACTCCGCGGTCGATAGGGGCGTCACGTTCTTCGATACTGCCGAGGTGTACGGTCCATTGCTGAATGAGGAATTGGTCGGCGAAGCATTGGAGCCGTTTCGCGGCTCTGTCGTGATCGCTACCAAATTTGGCTGGCAGCCGAATCCCGGAGACAGCGATCGTTGGAGCGCGCTCAACAGCCGACCGGAACACATCAAGCAGGTGGCGGAGCAGTCACTCAAGCGGCTCAGAGTGGATGCCATCGATCTTTATTACCAGCATCGCGTCGATCTGGAAGTCCCCATCGAAGATGTAGCAGGGGCGGTAAAGGAACTCATTCAGGAAGGCAAGGTCAAACACTTCGGCATGTCGGAAGCGAGCGCGCAGACGATTCGCCGAGCACACGCGGTGCAGCCAGTCGCAGCATTGCAGAGCGAATACTCTCTTTTCTTCCGCGAGCCCGAGGAGAGTATGATTCCTACGCTCGAAGAGCTTGGCATCGGCTTTGTTCCCTTCAGCCCGCTTGGCAAGGGCTTCTTGACGGGAAAGATCGACGCCAACACCAATTTCGACAGCACCGATTTTAGGAGCACTGTTCCAAAGTTCAGTGAGGAGAACCGCAAAAAGAATCAGGCTTTGGTTGATGTAATCACGGCCTTTGCAGAAGGGAAAAGGGCAACACCTGCGCAGATCGCTCTCGCATGGCTGCTCGCGAAGAAGCCGTGGATCGTGCCCATCCCCGGAACAACGAAGCTGGGGCGTCTGGAAGAGAACCTAGGCGCGGCTGACGTTCAACTGAGCGACTCTGAAGTCGCAGCTCTCGAAGACGCGTTATCCAAGGTCAAGATCGAGGGAGCACGCTATTCGGACTTTCATCAGAAGCTGGTTGGCCGTTAAAGCACGTTACCGGAGGTGATTCGGATGAAATGTTGCGGACTGAAGACCATTCCGTGGCTTTTTGCTGGCATGCTGGTGACGCTGTCCTACGGCCAACAACCTGCGCAGCCCACCATCGTGGGGACTTGGCACCTGGTCCGTATTGAGTCCCCAGGTTCGGACGGCAAACCTTCTGAAGCACTTCAGCCGACCGGAATTCTGATCTACACAATCGATGGCCACGCGGCTGTTCAACTGATGTACCCGCAGACAACTCTTCAGAATGAATTCGTTCACGACGGCTACGAAGCTACGTTTGGTACCTATGATCTGGACGAGGGGAAGCATCAAGTGATCTATCACATCGAGGGATCGGCGACACGGGAGAGACTCGTCGGCACAGGTGAGACACTGCACTACGATTTCCTGGACGGTCGCCACATGATTATCCGGCCCACCCAATCCGACCAGCATTGGTCAGTCACTTGGGAACGCTACTGAGCTGTGCCTGCCCGGCTGCTTTTCATCTGACAATTCGTAGCGATTTCCGGCAGGGCGAGTGCGAAGATCGCTGGGCGCTAAACCTCTGGTACCGACTTTAGACCAACGCGCCATTAGACCCATTCATCTTGTTCTGTTTCTCGCCAAGTGGCCGTAAAAAGTCGCTCAGTACTTTCGGCAAGTTGCCGTGAAACGGCCTAGGCACCACGCTGAGAATATTGTCTGCGGCGGGTCTGAATTCCCAGAGCAACGGAGGTGTCTGGCTCATTTCGACTGCTCACTTGGAAACACCGATGCTCAGTTTGGAACTTGTGGAGTGTCCGGCCCGAATTGTGCTAGTGTAGCTTCTCTTCACCTAGGTGCCAAGCCAAGCAGAAATGCGAAAGTTCCGTAATTCCAATCGTCAGAATTAGGTACCGGAATCCCCTATCTTTATTTGCAATTCATTTCCAACTTCACAAGCTGAATGTCGCCGGTTTGATCTCGGTCTCCGCTCCTTCCCGCAACTCGCCGGCGCTCAAACTGAGTTGGCCACCCCCACCTTCATCACACGCCACGTGATCGTGCGGTCCCCGGCCAGTGCCAGCTGGTGCGGAATTACTGCAGGGAGATCTCGCTCTGCCAGATCGTCCGCATAGACCTTCGTCTTCGCTGACAACATGCGTGAGATAGATTTATCCAAGGGATCGCATCCTTCGTTTCCGCGCTACCGCCCTATTGCCGCAGAGCCAGAATGAATCTGCTTGCCGATCTGCTGAAAATTACTGTCACTTGTCTTCGTTGTCCAGACGCGTTTAGGGAAAGGCAAGTCCTTTGGGGGTACTTGTGGGGGTATTTAGATTAAAGCATCGTGCAAGTCATTCTAATCAGATAGCTTATTAAAGCATCGTGCAAGTCATTCTAATCAGATAGCTTATTAAACAATACTAATCCAATCGTGCGCTTGGTGCAAGCCACGGCCGGAAACGAAGCCATCCCGTAGACAGCGATTTCTTCTTTTCCAGCGAACCTCGTACGGCCGAGTTTTCCGGGGCGTGTGAACTGTACGCCAGTGGTGCTTACTAGCGGCCAGTCACGTATCCTGGACGCCGTTCCACCGGCCACGCTAGAGCAAGTCGAGCGCGACTTCCTCGCCATGCAGAAGGTGGCCGAGCAAAACGGCGTGACCAGCGTGCAGGACATGGCCGTCTCCGCCGACGACACGGACGGCCCCGTCCGTCTGCAAGCCATCTAGGACCTCCATCGCCAGGGTAAGCTCCATGTGCGCGTGGCCGAAGCCCTATCCCTCAACTACAGCAGCCAGCTCGCCGACCTCGGCATCCAAGCCGGCTTCGGTAATCCCTACTACCACATCGGCAGCCTTAAAAGCTTTGCCGATGGCGGCCTCGGCGCATCCACCGCCTGGTTCACACAGCCCTATACGAACAATCCGTCCAACTACGGCATCGCCTCGGACCAGCTGCGCAACCCGCAAAAGATGTTCGCCAGCTTCCAACTCGCCGACAAAGCCGGGCTGCAACTCATCACCCACGCCATCGGCGACCGCGCCAACCACACCATCCTCGACTTCTACGAGCGCCTTGAAAAGGAGGACGACCCCCGCGACCGCCGCTTCCGCATTGAGCACGCCCAAACGCTGCTGCCGGCAGACATCCCACGCTTCGCGCAGCTCCACGTCATCGCCTCAGCACAGCCCTACCACGCCATCGATGATGGCCGCTGGGCCGAGAGCCGCATCGGTCCCGAGCGCATTAAGACTACCTACGCCTTTCGCTCCCTCATCGACTCCGGAGCCACCGTCTGCTTCGGCTCCGACTGGCCCGTCGCCCCTCTCGCGCCTCTCCTCGGCATCTATGCCGCCGATACCCGCCGCACCCTCGACGGCAAAAAACCCGGTGGCTGGACCCCGGAGCAACGCGTTTCCGTCGCCCTGGCCGTCCACGCCTACACCATCGGCTCCGCCTACGCCGAGCACCAGGAGATGGTCAAAGGCTCCATCGAGCCCGGTAAGCTCGCAGACTTGATCGTTCTCTCCGAAGACATCTTCACG
>JAJXXG010000867.1 GCA_021781255.1 Acidobacteriota bacterium | reverse complement strand
GTGGAAATGAAGATACTGAAAGAAGGTCTGATTGACCAGGCGCGCGCTCAACACCTGAGTGTCAATAATTTGAACATTCTGGTGATGGAACACCCGGTCATAGGCCTGCGAGGGAAGCGACTGCGTATCTATGCCGTCGTTGCGGTCGCTGATTTCATAAAAGCGATAGTTTGCGGTGAGTGTGTTCTTCGGGCCGAGCTGAATATCCACATGAGGGCCGAAGTTGGTAAGGATGCGAGGATTCAGAACCGAAGCCACATAAGGTACGACATTCAGACTGGAATCGAGCACGACAGTATTGACGAGGCTGGCGCGGTTGATATTGCGACGCTGGAAGTCGAAGAAGAACGATGCGTTCTTCCAGAGTGGCCCACCGAGGTCTGCGTCCCAGAGCCACGTATGGTACGAGGGAGGCGGCACATTGGAGGCGGACAGAAACGTGCTGACGGCATTCATCACGGAGTCGTTGTATTCGCTCGAAACGTCTCCGTGGAAAGCTGCCGCCCCCGGCTTGGTGAAGATATCGATGCGACCGTATCCCAGACGGTCGTTTTCCGCAGTAAAGGGATTGGAGTTGACTCGGATCTCGCGAATCGCCGATTTGGGCGGCATATCGCTGCCCGTGAGGCCATTGACGTAAATCTCAGCCCCGCTCGCTCCGACCGAAGGGCCAGCCAGGGATGATATCTGGTTCTGGAGTTCGTCCGGGTCATTGGAAAGGGCATTCATGTTGTTGCCCGAGACGGACACAGACGAGGCGTTCGATTGGGGCGACACTTCCAGCTGCGGAGCGTTTCCCTGAACAAAAACCTGTTGCGTCTGGGCTGCGATGACCAGATGGATGTCCAGCGTAACGATGTGTCGTGAGGCCGAAATGGCGATTTGCTTTGATGCCGTCCGAAAGCCGGGTGCCTCCGCCGTTACCTTGTATCCTCCGGCAGTCAAACCCGTGATGCGATAGCGTCCTTCTCCATCGGTCTGTGCGGTGTGCGTAGGCCCCAAAGGCTGTGGCTGAGCAACGACTGACGCGCCCGGTATCACAGCTCCGGAGGGATCCATGACACGGCCCTCAAGAACACCGGGCTGTTGTGCGTGGGCCGCCCCACAAATCCAAATCATGAGCGCAATGCAGTAAATAGAAAACCATCGGAACGACATGAACGAGCAATCCTTATGATTCCGCACAAAGGCTTCTTTGCCCACAATTGAACCGCCCGCAGCCCGAGTTGGAACGCGGCTCGCTGGTGCGTTGTTCTCGTGAGCGCTCTCGCAAGGTATTCCCAAAATCAGCCTTCCTTCTGCAAAGGGTGCTGCTGATGCTCGAGCGGCAGGTGAATCACGAAGGCACAGCCAGATGCCGTATTCCGGTCGAGATCCACCCTTCCGCCGTGGGCAGAAACCGACCACTGCACAATTGAGAGTCCCAGACCTGCGCCGCCTTCGGCTCTGGAACGCGCTTTGTCGACACGATAGAAACGCTCAAAGACCTTTTCTGTGTGCTCGGGAGGAATCCCCGGGCCGCTATCCCGGACCTCGACGACCGCATTCCCATCGGCGGCATGTACATCCACTCGAATCTTGCCGCCGGCCGGCGAATACTTCACGGCGTTATCGATGAGGTTGATCAGCGCCTGGCGCAGGATCAGGCGATCAGCCTGGATCGTGACAGATGGATCGCCATCCACGACGATCGTCTGGTTCTTCTCTTCGGCAAGGACATCGAGCAGTGCGGCGGATTCCTGCGCAAGGTCAAGCAAACGGAGGGAAGACTTCTGCAGGTGAATGCGCCCAGCATCGGCTCTTGAAATTGTCAAAAGGCTCTCGACGAGCCGAGTGAGACGGTCCACCTCTTCCAACATGCTGCCTATCATGTCGCGGTAATAAACCGCGTCGCCGTGGGTCTGGAGCGCAACCTCCCCTACGCTCCGAATGGCGGTGAGGGGAGTGCGAAGTTCGTGAGATGCGTCGGCGGTGAATCGGCGAAGCTGCTCGAACGAAGTTTCGAGCCTTGCCAGAGTCTGATTGAAGGCCGTGCCCAGGCGTCCGAGTTCATCATCGGGATTCTCGATTTGCAGTCGCTCATTCAAATGCTCGGCGCTGATCCTGCCCGCCCGCTGTGCCATCGCCTCAACCGGCTGAATGGCCCGACCCGCAACGATATATCCAGTGAAGCCAATCAAGAGGACGATGACAGGCAGACCGAAACCCAGCACTGAGGCCATGTCCCAGAATTCGTCCCAGAGCGGCTCCTCGCTCAGGGCGAGGCGGACCACAACCACACGTCCCTGCATGTGATGTAAGCGGCTTGTGACTTGGACTCGCTGGTTGTTCGCCAGCCGATAGGAATGCGGTTTTTCCCGCCAGCGATCCTCCTGAAGTTGCGGTAAAGACCCAAGAGAACGGCCATCGAGTTCCTCGCTGCGATACAACAACTGACCGTCCGGCGACCACACTTCCAAAAGGTAACCGCGGTCGGAGTCCTCGCCTCTTGCTTCGCCCTCATGCGAGGCGAGCACAATACCTCCTCCGGAAGAGAAAGAGAGGATGCCCTCCACGGTTTCGACATCGCGATCGAGGCTCGCATCGAGTTGCCTGGTCAGGTCGTGCAGAAGGTAGAGCGCGCTCCCTGCGGCGTAAATCGCAAGCGCGGCAGCCAGAAGAACACCATAAAGAATGGTCAGCCTGCCTCGCAGCGTTCTTCGGAGCCCGGCTTTCATTGTGGATCCCCGCCGAGCATGAATCCGACTCCCCGCACTGTCTGGAGCAGCTTTGTGCTGAATGGATCGTCGACTTTCCTGCGCAGTCTTGCGATATGCACGTCGATTACGTTGTCGAGTGGTGTGGCACGGGCGGTCTCCTTCCACACATCGCGCGCCAGCATTTCACGCGAGACGACCCGGCCCTGGTTGTGAGCCAGATATTCAAGCAAGTCGAACTCGCGCGGGGTAAGGTCAATACGGCTTCCCTCGCGCGTCACCGCGCGCCTGTCAGGATCAACCTCAAGGCTCCCGATGATCAGACCGCTCACTGGTTCAACCTTATTGCGACGCATCAAAGCCCGAATCCTGGCGCTCAGTTCCGCAAACGCGAAAGGCTTAACCAGGTAGTCGTCGGCGCCAGCGTCCAGGCCCACTACACGGTCCTCAATGGCATCTTTCGCGGTGAGAAGAAGCACTGGAGTCTTCGTGCCCCGTTTGCGGAGAGTCCGGAGAACTTCGATTCCATCTGTCCCCGGAAGCATGACGTCCAGGATGATCAGATCGAAGGCACGTACGCTGGCATGAAAGAATCCCTCTTCACCGGTCCGCGCCAGAGTCATCATGTACCCCTCGGCTTCGAGTCCATCTCGCAGCGCATTCCCCACCTTCGGTTCGTCTTCCACCACCAGGATTTGCATCGCACCGTCTCCTTCCCTTATAGCCGCATACAGCGCTTCGCTCGCCTGAAGTGTTCCTGAACCTTTCCTTACGCTCGAATTCAGGAATCTGTCAGCTATTTTTACCGAGCAATTCCGCTTTCTGCGCTATAAGAAATGGTAGTCGGTGCTGCGCCTGACTCTCCCCGTCGCTCGGAAACTGCGCGGGCACTCATCGTAATATCAGAGCCACGGCATGGTTCTTAGACCACAGACTTTGCGGAATTGCTACATACTGCCTCCGGTGCGATTTTGTCCGCGCCGATAGGTCGGCACACCCATGGAACTGCGAAAGAGGCTCAACAGCATGTCCATTGGGAAGAATTTGTGGAGGCGAATTGTTTGGGCAACCCTCGGGGCATCCGCTCTCGCAGCGGTTGGACTGGTGCTGGCGATTTGGCGTGGATTTCGCGCTGGCGAGCCGCCCGGAGCGCTACCAGTTTGTCTCACTCCCACTGGTACAGAATTTGCCGAGCAACGCACAACCTCGGCCTCCCCGGCTGTTACCTTGTAGTCGCCCTACTCAGAATCGCCGATTTTTCTTCGCAGATAGTCTGCGCCTCGGTACCTGCATGCCGCGCCTTCTGCCGCAGCCCCGGAATTATCAGCATCGGCATCGCCGATCCACCCAACACACCGCCACCGCCGTATACCCGCTCGCCAGCGACCCAGTTCGCGTGTGCAGGTCCCCAAACGCCGACGGCCCGAAGAAGCCCGCAATATTCGCGATCGTGCTCGCCACTCCCAACGCACCTGCAGCCGCTGTGTCGCTCAGAATCTCCGTTTGGATCGCCCAGAATATCGGCAGATGAGCCAACGTCACCATCATCAAACTGAACAGACAAAGCGTCATCGCCAGCGACGGCGGAATGAGTCTGGTCGATTTCTGGAAATTGAGCAAAGAGCAAAGCAGTTCGGACAGGGTCCGGCGCTTGGAGACAATCTCCAATTCAATTGAGCCGCGACCATTCCGAAATGCAAAATCGATGAAGCGGCAAGGTAAGCCATTGCCGCCTGAAGACTCGCACTGACACGTCTCTTAAACTTCAGGGAGCCTTTTGATACAACCGCTGCTGCTGCTCCCCTACGGGGAATTTGCCTGACGACTGTCCTTGGGAGCAATAGCCGGAGCCAACAGGGTCAACACGTTGGCGCTTTGGGATCACAAGACTGGCAACTCAATCCGATGAATTCCGCCGCCTCCGGTCGCCCGCACGCAAAGTATCGGCCACACCGGAAGCGGACCGTTAAGAAGCCTTTAGCGCTTGAACCCGCGGGAGTTCATTCGCTCGCTCAAGGAGCTTGGTGGAGATCTAAGCCTGAAGTGAGTTCGACCGGGATTGCGAACGGTTGTCCCGCGTGAAGCCCGACGGCAAGCAGGTCCACTGAACGGAGCGCGGATCAGTATGTTTTCTGGTGGCTGTTCTGGTGGCTGTTGTGATGGGAATTCCGTACATCTCCGTGCAACACAGTGCGACAAGCAAAAGCGGATAGAACCCTTATGAATACTGGATATTTGCGATTTTGTGCGACGAAGTGCATTTCCGTGCAAACCCCACTCGCAGGGACTACGAATCAGTAGGCCGGAGGTTCGAATCCTTCCGGGCGCACCATTCCAACAAATGAAAAACAGAGATGTTAAGAGCCATCCGGAGATTGATTCGGAACGGCCCTTCTCAGTCTGCTGGTTGTTCTGAGGGCCATTGCGCGACTCTTTCGGTGGTGGCCGTTTGGCGGCTGTTCCACGCCATGGGAACAGCCACCAGTCGCTCCGATGCGTCGCCGATGACGTGAGGCAGACGGTGGGCATACCAGGGCACTGTGGACAAAAGGCCTAAGGTCACCACTCCACCTCTACTCCCAGTTCCCCGGCGGCAAGTTCCAGCTGCTCCTTGGTGGGTACGCCGTGATGCAATGCCGGGGAACTTTTCGCGGTTAGCTAGCCGCCTCATGATCGGTGGGGTAGACTGAGAGACAGTACAGAAATTGATCGGGCACAAGGCGATTTTCATGACCGCCTGATACACCCACTCGCTAGTCCCACAAGCAAGGCACTGGGGTGTGCATCAGGCTGGGTTCGATTTCGGTACTGGCTGGCCGCAAAATGGCTGCTGGAGCCGAAGTACCGCGCGCGGCCCAAAAAACTGAATAGCATTCAGCTTATTGATTCTCAATAAGTTGAATTTGGTGAGAGCTCGTAGCTCAGTAGGTAGAGCAACGCCCTTTTAAGGCGTGGGTCCTGGGTTCGAATCCCAGCGAGCTCACCATTCATACAGTCGAATCGATCCCTTCTGAAAACCGCGAAAAAACCACTGCAATGCGACAGGAGTGCCTATTCCAAAGCCTCGCCTTGCGCGTTCTTGGGATCGCTCTCGATGAGCGGCACCCAACACCGAAAGCACGTTCCCTGTCCAGGCTCGCTTGTGGCTTCAATCGATCCGCCTTGCGCGGCCAGGATTGCGCGCGCGATGGCGAGCCCCATGCCGGAACCATTCCGTGCTCCGGCGCTGCGCTTGCCGCGGTAGAACTTATCGAAGATGAGAGGCAGATCGATCGCATCGATTCCGGGCCCATCGTCTTCGACTCTGAGTTCCAGGCGGCCTTCGATCCGCCGGCTCGCGAGCTGGATGCGGCTACCCGCCGGGGTATAGCTGGCGGCATTCTCCAGCAGATGCCGCAGCACGCGTTCGAGCAAGTGCGCATCGAACCACGCATGTGTATCCGGGCCTTCCGTCACAACTGAAACCCTGTGGCCATCGAGTGTTTTACGCAACCGTTCCACAATCTCATCGAGAAATGCGCGCGGATGGTGAGGAGCAAGTCGGACTTCGAGAACGTTCGCATCCAGTTCGGCCATCTCCACAGACTGTCCAATCAGAGTGTCCAGCCGCGTCGATTCCTCATCGATCACCTTGACCAGATCTTGCCGCGATGGTTCGTCCAGCCCGCTGCCTTCAAGCAGCGTCGTGGCAGCCGCACGAATCGAAGTCAACGGAGTACGCAGCTCATGGGTGAGTGATTCGACGAGTGCGGCGCGCAATCGATCGGCTGCACGTGCAGCTTCGATCCGAGCCGACGCGTTCATCGTGACCGCGCGCGCCAGCACGATGGCCACCTGCGCCGCAACCGCAGTCGAAATTTCGCGCGATAGCACAGCCGGCTTCCACCCGAGGGTGCCCACGGGCCGCAGGCCCAGCATCAGCGGTATGGCACGGAAGCCCATGGTCAAGTCGTCCGCGCCCTGCACTCCCTGCGCCAACGAGCGCAGACCGGCATCCACGCTCCGGGGTAGCTCCGACGGCGACGCGTAGGTCCGGTCACTACTGCACACATAAAGGGCCACTGCTTCCAGGCTGAAAGTCTGGGCGATCAGCCGAGGCTGATTGCCAATCAGCTCCTCCGCATCGCTATAGAGCATCATCTCCTGGCTCAGTGCATACAGCCGCTCCACGTCCTCCTGGCGCTGCCGCGCTTCTTCCTTCTGGCGCCGCGCCGTTTCTGCCAGGCGGCTGACGACGGCGCAGCTCGCGGCAAATGCAAACATCGTGAACCACGCCTCTGCTCCCTGCAAACGGAAAGTGCGATAGGGAGGAAGGAAGTAGTAGTCGAACGCCGCCGCGCACAGCGCCGTGATGACTAGTGATACGGCCACGCCAGCCTGCGTGGCCGTCCACATCACGAGGACCAGGAATGCCATTCCGGCAGCAGTGGAGCTGGCATCGAACCATACCAGGAGAAAGGTCGTGAGCACGACCGCTGCTGCAGCGGCAACCCAGCGCAGTGCAAGACCGGAACTGAGTTTACCTGCCATCGTTTCCCCACCGGAATCATACTTGACTGGACAGATGATGTAATCTTCCCCTAGGCTGCGCCATGCCGGGAAAAATTCTTGTGATTGACGATGAGCCGCAGATCACGCGCGTATTGCGCGCTGCGCTCGTGGCTCAGGGGTACGATTGCCGGATTGCGAATGACCCCGAAGAAGGTCTGCGCGTCTACGGCGACTGGTTGCCTGATCTAGTTATCACCGACCTCATGATGCCGGGCATGAGCGGCGTTGAAGTCTGCCGCGCGATCCGCACTCTCGGAGGAACGCCCGTGCTCGTTCTCAGCGTGCGTGAGCATGAGCGTTCCAAGGTGGAAGCGCTCGACGCAGGCGCTGACGACTACGTGACCAAGCCCTTCAGCATGCCTGAGTTGCTCGCTCGCGTTCGCGCGCATCTGCGCCGCGCGCCCGAGCGCACGTCGCCCATCATCGAGGCCGGCGACTTCGCCATCGATGCCGCCGCGCACACCGTCTTCCTCATGGGTCGCGTGGTTCGCCTCACGCCCAAGGAATTCGATCTGCTTCTGCACCTCGCCAGTCACCCCGGCAAGGTCATCACCCACCGCGCTCTGCTCGCGGCTGTGTGGGGCGGACAATCAGTCCATCAGCCCGAGTACCTGCGCGTCTTCGTCGCCCAGTTGCGCAAGAAGCTCGAAGCCGAATCCGGCAAGCAGTACATCCAGACCGAGCCGTGGGTCGGCTATCGCTTTCTTCCTGAAGGCATCGAGGCCGAGACTCGATAGCGGCCCCCCGCGGGTTTTACGTTTCCTTTACAAATTCTTTCCGGCATCGCTACACCAGCCCCTGCACACTGCTCCTGTGGCGATTCGCACCACCATCGCCACCATGAGGATGGTTATGCAGGATCTCACCATGCTGTTCTTCACCGCTCTGTTCTTCGGCCTGGCGTTTCTTTACGTCAAGGCATGCCACAAGCTGAGGTAGCTCATGGACTGGATCACGATCGTCGCCATCGCCCTCTCCGTACTGCTGCTCGTCTACCTCTTTGCGTCGTT
>JAJXXG010001095.1 GCA_021781255.1 Acidobacteriota bacterium | reverse complement strand
CGCCGCTCGTTAGTTAAGCTCTGTGAACACTAGAACAACTGCTCAGTGGCGCGGGGCCAATTATCCCCAATTCAACTACCGGGAATACTAGCCCGCCGAAAATACGACTGGCAATGTTCCACATCACGAAGTTCGTAAAAGGTAGCAAAAAGTATGCAGTTAATATTTATCTCAGCAAAAGATCTATTAGTGAAATCAAATTTGTATCGAAATTAAGGCAGAAATGGTTCTTCGGTGTTTAGGGGCGGTTTATGGCAGGATTCGCTGGATGCGCAGGAACACGAACACATTCGCTGCAATGGCGGCGACCAGCAGGCACAGGCCGACCCAGGCGTAGATCATGAATTTTCTCCGCATCCGGTGCAGGTCGTCCATCAACTCCTGCTGTTCCAGCGTGTTGCGGTCAGTGGCCTCCTTCACTTGGCCCAATTGATCCGCCACGCGCTGCAGCGAGGAGTTCTGCTCCTCGAGTTTGTTGTGCATCGCTCGCTGCTCCAAATGCATCTTCACCAGCGCGCTTTCAATGGGTTCGAGATTCGCCGCATGCGAGGTTTGCGAGCGGGGCGCCAGCACATTCGACACGGCAGAAGCTACATTTCCTTCCAACAGGGGCAATAACTTCTGCACCAACGGCATCACGACGCGCGCCGCGTCCATGGCGCGCTGGAAGCCTGACGGCTGAGGTGCACCGGCAACCTTCTTCCCAGGCGTGGGTTGCGGCGCGCGCACTGTGGGCGCAGGCACAGGCTGCAGGGTGCGCTCAACATTCTGCGGCGGCAACGGCTCCCTGGCTCCGGCGGGCTGCGTCGGGGTGGCGCTCCGCGGATAGAGTTCAGCCGGGTTGGGCATGCGCTGGAGTGGTTCACCAGCTTCAGGGCGCGCTAGTTCACTCATGGAATACCTTCCTCCTTCACTATAAAGGGAAATCGCCCGACCCCCGCCATCAGAAAGCGCCAACGGCAGAAGCAGACGGTGTCAATGGAGCCATGGACCGTTGCGGAAGCTTGCAAGGAATGAAATGCCGATGGGGATTCCCGAGGCTGAGCCGTGCTCGCGTATTCTCATTCCCAGGAGAACCGCGTGAAACGAATCCTTGCACATCCATTGCGCGATCTGCAGCGCAACATACT
This sequence comes from Acidobacteriota bacterium, assembly GCA_021781255.1. Next base: position 7,134 of record JAJXXG010001095.1, on the reverse strand, counting down.
GGCCGGCGTCATCACCATCGGCCCGCTGTTTGTCACCTGGCTTGTCTTCAGCTTTGTGCTGGGCAACCTTGCCAAGGCCGGCATGCCGTTGCTCCGTTTCTTTGAAACCATCTTTCCCGAGGACTGGCTCGCGCAGCCCTGGCTCCAGCCCGCACTGGCCATTGTGCTGACGCTCGTGGTGCTTTACGTTGTGGGCCGCGTCACGTCGCTGGTGGTGGGCCGGCAGGCCTTCAGTCTGTTCGAGGCGCTGCTGGAGCGCCTGCCCTTTGTAGCCAAGGTCTACACCTCGGTGCGTCAGCTGCTTGACACCATGATGGCCAAGAAGGAGTCCCGCCAGCGCGTGGTGCTGGTCGACTTTCCCATCGCCGGGCAAAAGAGTGTTGGCTTCCTCACACGCACGCTTACCGACTCCAGCACAGGCCAGGAACTGGCCGCGGTTCTGCTGCCCAACGCAATCAATCCGACATCGGCGTTTTTGCAGGTGCTGCCGCTGGACCGCGTGACCGAGACGGACATGACCATGGAGCAGGCAATGAGCATGCTGCTTACAGGCGGGGCAGTCGCGCCGGAGAGCATCCGGTTTACGCAGCCCGCCAGCCCGCCGGCCCAGTAATGCTTTATCCGCCCTACTCTGGCGTCTCCGCGGTTTCCTTTACTTCCAGCTTTTCTTCGGCTTCTTCGCTTTCGTGGGTAATCTTGCGCAGGCTTACGTGCTCAAACTGCGCCCACACAAGGCCAACGGGCACGATGCTCAGGAAGGTGACAAGCAGGATGGTCGCGGCGCAGGCCGTCGCGGCCTCTGCCGTAACGCCAAGGAAGCTCGACAGCGCCGCGGCCACCAGGCCTATTTGTGTGAACCAGCCCAGCACCGGCAACTGAAAGACGCTTGCGCCTCCGCTGAAGGCCAGCAGCAGCATGCACTTGGCCAGCGTCATGGAGGCCAGTTCGGGGCTGCTGACAAAGGCCCGCGTGCATTCAAGATAGGCCAGCAAAATCAGACACCACATGCTCAGTGAAAGCCCCGCGGCCACTGCGAAATCCGAGAAGGTGCGCATGGTGTCCAGCCCGGCGTGAAAGGCGCGAATCTTGTGTCCGGTAGCGTCGGCGAGCGACTTTGACACCAGGCCGAAGGCGCGCTCAAAGAACGTGGCGACCATTCCGCCGGCCAGTCGCACCAGGACCAGAAAGACTGCGCCGCCGATGGTGAAGAGCATTCCGCCATACCCGGCCTTCTTCACAATCTCGGGATGAGGCATGGCTCCGGCCGGCGCCAGCAGGATGACAGAGGAAAACAGGAGCGCCATCGAACCGAGATCGAAGAGCCGCTCGACAATATAGACGGCAATCTGGGAACTGAGCGGAAGGCCGGTCTTTCTTGAAACCAGATAGGGCCGCACTGGATCGGCAACGCGCCCGATCAGCGCGACGGCGGTGAAGCCGATCACCTGCGTTCCCAGCAGAGAAAACATCGGAACGTTCTTGTTGTGGCGCAGCAGCATCGACCAGCGCACCGAGCGGAAAACATAGCCAAGGTAGATGCAGCCGGTCGCAATGCCGATGCGCCGCCAGTCGGCCAGCGCAAGCTGGGAGCGGAACGTGGCAAAGTCAAAGTGCATTTTGTCCCAGCCCCAGATGACGAGCGCCACCAGCGCGACCAGCACCAGCAAACCCAGAATCAATTGTTTTTTCTTCAAGCGTTCTCCGCCTTCAGGCTACTCGTTCATTCTAAGTTGAAGGTGCGAGGGCGGAGAAAGGATTATCGGCCCGGCGCGGTGTGCGGGGAAGCTTTTGAAGCACTGCTTCGACTAGCCTGCGCCTCGCGCGCCACCACGCGCCGGTTGAACTCATGAATGACCCGCGCCACATAAGCGCGCGTCTCGTGGTAGGGCGGAATGCCGTGGTAGCGGTCCACCGCGGCTGGACCCGCGTTGTAGGCGGCCAGCGCCATCGCCAGATTCTCGTGGTAGCGCGTCAGCAATTCATCAAGGTAAGTGGACCCGCCGCGCACATTTTCATCCGGCTTGAAGCTGTCTGCAACGCCCAGGCCGGCTGCGGTCGAGGGCATCAACTGCATCAGACCGCGTGCCCCGACAGGGCTCACGGCGCGGGCGTTGCCGCTGCTCTCGGCTTTGACCAAACTCGCCAGCAGGTCCACGTCGAGATTGTGCGCTACGCCGGCCTCGGCAAGCATTTCGCGCAGGTCTGCCGGGCTCAGTTTCGCTTCCTGACTTTGCGCCTGCGCCTGGGCCGGCGCTTGCTGCGCGGGCGGATCGGGAATCTGCTCGACGCCTTCAATCTCGTCGGGCCGCAGCTCGATGTAGTTGTTTTCGCCCGCGCTCAGGTAGAGCCGGACGTGTGCTCCCACCTGTGCGTGATGGTCGCAGCGCATCTCAAACCCATTGCTCAGGGTGACACGCTCGGCTGCGTGCGCCGTTGGCTGCAGCGCAGCCAGCACGCCGACACCAAGCAGGAGATGGAAGATTTTCTGCAAGGGCAATCCCTCGTTAGTTTGTCCAGTCAGGCCCTGGCGCGAGCGCGCCGCGCCACAGCCGTCTCCAGTACCACGGCTACGCCGTCCTCGTCGTTCGGCGGAGCCTGCTTCCAGCCGCGCATCTTCGCCATGGTGCGCAGCTCCTGCGCGGCATTGCCCATGATGATGCTCTGTCCAGCCCACTCCAGCATGTCCACGTCATTCCAGTTATCGCCTATGGCCATCACTTCCTTGCGGTCTATGCCGAGCTGGCTCGCCAGCCGCTCCAAAGCCCAGCCCTTGGATACATTCGGTGGCAGCAGGTCCAGGATCGACAAGTCGCGTCCCGGATACTCCGTCCGCACGCACTCGCAGGCTCCGCTCCATTCGCTCGACTTCAGCGCCTTTTCCGCCAGGCGCATCTTGCTCAGGCCGCCGGCCACCATGCCCTGAATGGGGTCTTCGCCATCCGTCAGCGCCTTCTCCAGTGGCTTCACCACTTCGATCGCCCCGCGATTGGCCTCGACCCATAACGCAATGCGTCCGTGGGCCTGATCCAGGTCTTCAAGCACCAGCTCTCCGCGGCCTTCCTTGTCAAAAGTAAAGACCATGGCTCCGAATTCCCGCAGCAGCCCGCAGAGCCCGCGCGCCACCCGCGCCTCCATATGCACGCGGTCGATTGCATCTCCGCCCAGCGTGCGCGTCACTGCTCCATTGGACGTGATGAGCGGCATGTCCGCTCGCAGGCCCACATTCTGCAGCAGCGGCGCGGTGTAGGCCTGCCGTCTTCCGGTGGCGATAACCACAGTGATGCCAGCTTGCTGCGCAGCCTTGAGCGCCTGCGCATTGCGCCGGCTGATGGCCTGCGTAAACGTCGGCAGCAGGGTTCCATCCATGTCAATGGCCACCAGGCGAACAGGAGGATGCATACTCTCAGTGTACCGGCTTGTGTGGCGCCAATTTCGTCGTCTGCCCCGGTTCATCCTCGAACGGATTTCCGTGACGGCCCTCTCCGTTACACTTGCAGAATGGAACGCATCTGCACTCAATGCCACGCCGTGCTGGCGCAAGAGACCCAGGCCGACTGGTGCCCCGCATGTGGCGGGGCGCTGGCGGAGCGGGCAGCGCTGCCCGCTCTCGTCCAATCAGGCGTGTCGAAGCCTGAAGTGGACCATCGGGGCATCGTGCTGCCGCGCCGCCACGCCGTTGGCGGCATCATCACGCCGCAGTAAGAGCGCCTGGACTCTACTTCGCGCTCACGCGCAGCAGCAGCACGCCGTGCGAAGGAACCGCCGCCGTGTAGGTTTCGCCAGTGAACTTCACATCCTGATGCGTCCAGACATCGCGCGCATTTTTTACGGCGCCGCCCAGTTTTAGATCGCTGGAGTTGACGGAGGCTTGCGCAACCGCAGGGCCAAGGTTGACCACGCCCACCGCCACGCTGCCATCGGCCAGCGGCTTGATCCACGTTTCAAGATCGCCGTTCTTAACAGGAGATGCCTGCTTGCCCAGCGGGTCCTGATCGATTGCGATGACTTCCTTGTTCAGCAGAATCTCACGCGTCGCGGCGGTCATGCTGCGCACGTCGTTGCCGGCCAGCAGAGGTGCCGCCACAAGCGCCCACAGGCTCATGTGCGTGCGGTACTCCTCATCCGTCATGTGCCCGTTGCCGATCTCAAGCATGTCAGGATCGTTCCAATGCCCCGGCCCTGCGTAGGGAGCCGTATGCACCTGTTCCTCCACATTGCCGATCATGCTCGTCCACTCGTCGCGAATGTCGTCCGTGGTGCGCCACAGGTTTCCGCCCACCTCCGGACCCCATTTCTCCACGCTGCCGCGCCCGTATTCGCACAAGCTGTAAACGATGGGCCTGCCAGTGGACGCGAGCGCACCCCCCATCTTCTGGTAAACGGGCTGCAGTTGCGCGTCCTTGTAGATCGTTGCTGCGCTGCACCAGTCGTACTTCAAGTAATCAATGCCCCAGGCCGCAAACGTCTTTGCGTCCTGCGCTTCGTGGCCATAGCTCCCCGGATAGCCCGCGCATGTCCTCGGCCCCGGGCCTCACTAGATATCCAGCTTCAGCCCCTTTGAGTGCACATAATCCGCCAGCGCCTTCATGTCAGGAAACTTGTGGTTGGTCTGGATGTTGCCGGCGCTATCGCGCACGCCTTCCCACGTGTCGTCGATATTCACGTAGACATAGCCCGCATCGCGCATGCCGCTCGATACCATTGCATCGGCAATGGAGCGCACGGTCTGGTCATCGACTCTGCCCTGAAAGAGATTCCAACTGTTCCACCCCATTGGCGGAGTTTTTGCCAGGCCGTTATACGCCACGTTGTGCAGCGGAGGCGGCTCGATGTAGCTGATGACGGGCACTTGATCCGCAGCCGTGGCGGGCTTTGCCGTCCACGGACGCCGGCCAAAAACCGTGCCATGCAACTCGCCGTTGACCAGCTCGCCCGACAACATGGGCCGCGTCTTGCTTCGCGGTCCAAACAATTCGAAGTGGCTTCCCGTCACGGTCCCGCTCAGATCCATTGAGAAGCTCTGCGACTTCAGCGTTCCAGACAATTGGCTGCCGGTCTGTGTCAATTCCAGAATCGTCATTTCCTGCTCGCCGTTGTCGAGGGTTCGGCCGATTGCCGCCCAGCGGCCCGCAAGGCTCTGTCCAAATCCGGGCACTGTCATCAGAATGAGGCAAAGCGAAAATCCGGCAGCGGATTTCGCAGCATTTCCCAGCATCTTTCGCCAATTCAGGTTCAACCTTGCCATGCTCATATCGTCTCCGCTTTGCTTCGCTGTACAGCGTATTTGCAGGACTTTCCGCGCAGCCGCATCGTGCGGGCCGGGCTCCTGTCGCGGGCAAATTGTATACGATTACAAGCACCGCGCGCCGCTCTTTCCATCGCCAGCCTTGAGCGTCACGCGGATTTACGGCCCGCGCTACTCGTACCTCAGCGCCTCGGCGGGCAGCACACGCGCAGCCGCCGATGAGGGATAGAGCGTGGCCAGCAGCGAAATCCCCATCGAGACAGCGGCCACGATCACGCCATCCAGCGGACGTGGCGCAAAGGGCAGCGTGTCAATCGAATACACCTCAGCCGATAAGTGGATGAAGTGGTAGTGTCCGCCGGCCCAGGCCGCAAGGTAGCCCAGCACAAGGCCCAGCACGGTGCCGACGACGCTGATGAGAAACCCCTGCATCAGGAAGATGCGCCGCACCTGTCCCGGATTGACGCCGAAGCTCATCAGCACGGCGATGTCGCGCGTCTTTTCCATCACCATCATGGTGAGCGCAATCAGAATGTTGAGCGCGGCAACAATGACGATGAGCGCGATCACGATGAAGGTGACCACCTGCTCCAGCTTGAGCGCGCGAAAGAGCTCGCGATTCACCTCCATCCAGTTCGTGGTCATAAAGCCCTTGCCCGCGGCCTGCTCGATGGCGTGGCCGATCTCGCGAGCGCGATAGAGATCGTCCACCTTGAAGCTGATCACGGAGAGCAGATCGGGCTCGCTGAACAAGCGCTGCGCGTCAGAAAGGCGCATGAAGGCCATGGCCGCGTCGTACTGGTAGAAGCCGGAGTGGTAGATGCCCGCCACGCGGAAGCGCTGATATTTGGGAGCAAGGCCGAGCGGCGTCAACTCGCCCTGCGGGCTGGTGACCAGTACGCTGTCGCCCACCTGTGCGCCAATCTGCTCGGCCAGGTCCTTGCCCAGCACCAGCGGCGGATAAGGCGCATTGACGGGCGAGGGAAGCGCGTTTGTGCCGATGTCGTTATTCGAAGCCGGGGCCGGAGTTTCCGGGTTCAAGTCCTTCGTCGATCCACTTGTGATTGAGTCCAAGAGATTGCTGACGGTTCGCTCTTCGGCAGGAATGATGCCTTTGATGAGCGCAAAGCCGGCGCGCGGTCCGCGCGACACCAGCACCTGTCCATAGAGCCCCGGAGCAGCAGCCGTCACATGCGGCACGTGGCGCATCCGTTCCAGCAGAGGCCGCCAGTCTTTGATGCCGTCTGCCGCCGTGCGCATCAGGTCAACATGCGCCGAGGCTCCCAGCAGCCGGTCCTGCAGGTCGCGCCGCATGCCGTTGGTGATGGCCAGAGCGATGATCAGCGCGGCCACTCCGGCGGCCACTCCGGCAACGGAGATGGTGGTGACCACGCCTACCACGGCCTGTCGCCGCTTGGCTCTCAGGTACCGTGCCGCAACAAAGAGTTCAAATCGCATGAGTCTGAGCTGGCCTCTACTTTGCCGCTTGACCAAACACCGTTTTGGCTACGCCCACATTCTCATACCTGTCGTAGACCCGCACGGTCAGCAGGTGCTCGCCGGTTTTTCCCTCCAGCGCCGATGCTGGCAGGACCAGGTCATAGTGTTCGCGCTTCGAGTCAGAGAGCTTGCCCACCGGCGCGATGAACTGCCACTTTCCCGCGTCCAGCGAGTATTCGGCGTGGGCTATGGGCGAGGCGGCATCCTCGGCGTCAAAGGTCACGCGCACCGGCCCCGGGCATTTGGGCTGTTTGCAGGCAGCCGCATCTTCCTCGGCCTTGAGCGCCGTGACAACAGGCGGCGTTGTATCCACCTCGAAGCGATCGCTCATCTTCTCGCCGGTAAGCGCGTCGCCGGGGGAGTTCGACGGCGCGTCGGAAGCCACGACC
>JAJXXG010000576.1 GCA_021781255.1 Acidobacteriota bacterium | reverse complement strand
ATGGCTTGCATTTGCGCAGACCGGGAATCCGAATCATCCGGGTTTGCCGCAGTGGCCCGTCTATGCTCTGGATACCCTGCAAACTCTCAGCTTTGATGATGTTTCGCGCGTAGTCAGGGATCCGCGCGGGTGGGAGCGCAGGCTCGTCGAGCAGGTTCCCTATACTCAGCCGGGAACCTAGCGAGGCAAGGATTCGCTGTCGCGCAGTGCGCGGCCCTTTGCCTATCTAACTCGCATGTTGTTGCGGGGACGTGGTTTTCGTCGAGGCGTGCTTCGCCCGGGAGGCCCCACCTGCGCCCTTCTTTTCGGTTGGCCGTTCCATCCCCTGGGCGGTCTGGGCCATTTGCAGGTGCTGCTCCATCAACTTTCGCGCCTCTTCCGGTTTCCGCGCGCGGATTGCCCGGTAGATCGCGCGATGCATCTCCGCTGATTCGCGCAGGTCGATCGCGCGCTCCACTGTCTTGCGGCGCTTGTCATACATCGATGACGTAACCGTTTCCATGATAGCGGCAAGGATAGGATTTCCCGAGGCCTGCGCGACCAACCGGTGAAACAGCACATCGTGGATGAGGTAATCGCTCGGGCTGTTCATCGCTGCGAACATCTCGGCAACCTCATCGGCCATGGCGGCATGATGCTCTTCTTTACCCCGCTCGGCTGCCAAGGCGGCCAGGCTGCTTTCCAGCAGGATGCGGGCCTCAAACATTTGCCATGACTGAAATCCGTGCAGCGCCCCCATGAAGCTGAGGGAAGCCTTGCCCAGGTCCGGAGGCCCATCGGCGACGAAGGTTCCGACCCCATGCCGGATCTTCATGACTCCCATGGCCGCAAGGTAGCCAATACCGGTGCGCAGACTGGCGCGGCTGATGTTCAGGTCCCGTGCAAGTTCGCGCTCTGGCGGGAGTTTGTCGCCCGGCTGGAGGGTGCCTTTTTCGATCAGAGAGCGTACGTGGTTGACCACTTGCATGGTCCGATGCGATTCGGTGACTGCTTGCTTTTCCCGTGGCATGGGGAAATACACCTTCCAGCTTAGTGATTGCGAGAAACTATGGCAGGATGAGATTATCACCGATGGCGAGCTTTCAGCTCAAAAAAACCATCCTGACCGTTGTGGTGACCACCTTCCGGATGTGTATACTTGTGGTCTGACCTCCTTTGCAATGAGACCAGGGTTCTAGTTCCAGATTAAGTAGGAGAGTATCCGTCATGCTGATTCATCCTGATCGACTGTTTCCGTCCGAGCCGGGAGAGCGTGCGATAGCGCGCGCTCTGTATGCGCAAATCCAGGGGCTTCCGATCGTGAGTCCGCACGGGCATACGCAGGCCTCGTGGTTCGCCGGAAACGAGCCTTTCCCGGACCCGGCCAAGCTGTTTGTGCAGCCGGATCACTACGTGTACCGCATGCTCTACAGCCAGGGGGTCACGCTGGAGGATCTGGAGATCGGCCGACCGGAGATGAAGGATCCGCGGCGGGTTTGGCGGATATTCGCCAGTCACTATCATCTGTTTCGGGGCACGCCAACGCGCGTGTGGCTGGATTACGCGTTCCAGGAGCTTTTCGGACTGCAGGAGCGCCTGTCAGTGCAGACGGCCGACCTCTACTATGACACCATCGCAGAGCGGCTGAAAACGCCGGAGTTCCTGCCGCGGGCGCTGTACAAGCGGTTCAATATTGAGGTGCTGTCAACGACCGACTCGCCGTTGGATTCGCTTGCAGACCACCAGGCGATTCGTAACTCAAAGTGGCCGGCTCGGATTGTGCCTACCTTCCGTCCCGACCCGGTCGTGGATCCGGAGTTTCAAGGCTTTGCCGAGTCGATTGCCCGGCTGGGCGAGCAGACCGGTGAGGATACCGCCACATGGGCCGGCTATCTGCGCGCGCTGCGCCATGCCCGCGCCCGCTTCCGCCAGTTGGGCTGCACGGCTACGGATCATGGGCATCCCACGGCGCTGACGGCGGATCTTCCACCCGCACAGGCAGCAGAGCTGTATAGCCGCGTGTTGTCTGGCCAGGCAGATGCCGCCCAGAAGGAGTTGTTCCGTGCCCAGATGCTCACGGAGATGGCGCTGATGAGCCTGTAAGACGGCCTGGTTATGCAAATCCATCCGGGCAGCGTGCGCAACCACAACCGCCAGGTCTATGAGCGTTACGGACGCGACACGGGGTGCGATATTCCGCGAGCCACCAACTACGTGGATGCGTTGCGGCCGTTACTCGACCGGGTGGGCAATGAGCGCGGGCTGACGATCATCCTGTTTACCCTGGACGAGTCCACTTACAGCCGCGAACTGGCGCCGCTGGCAGGGCACTATCCCTGCCTGCGCCTGGGTCCACCGTGGTGGTTCCACGACAGCGCGGAAGGTATGATGCGTTTCCGCCAGCAGGCAACCGAGACTGCCGGCTTTTACAATACAGTGGGATTCAATGACGACACCCGGGCCTTTCTCTCGATCCCGGCGCGGCATGACGTAGCCCGCCGTATCGACTGCGCATTCCTGGCCCGGCTGGTGGCCGACCACAGGATCGACGAAAATGAAGCATTTGAGCTCGCCCATGACCTCACCTACGGTCTCGTCAAGAAAGCCTACAAGTTGTAAGGAGAGCGCAAATGGCTGACGGAATACCGTCCGGTGCCCAGATGGAAGAACAAGAAGAGCTCCCTGCGCAGATAGGGCGCGTGCGCTGGACGATATGCGCAATGCTCTTTATTGCTACCTCGATCAACTACATGGATCGTCAGGTTATCGCGATCTTGAAGCCCACGCTGCAACATAGCATTGGCATGTCAGAACTGGCGTACGGCAACATCGTGGGAGCCTTCACGATTGCCTATGCGTTGGGACTGATCGCAGCAGGGCGGTTTGTAGACAAGGTTGGCACGCGCATTGGATACATGGTCATCATGGCCGTTTGGAGCCTCTCGGCCATGGGCCACGCCTTGGCGAATTCCGTTATGGAGTTTGGAATCGCGCGTTTTTCTCTGGGTCTGGGCGAGTCCGGAAACTTTCCCGCAGCCATTAAGACGGTCGCGGAGTGGTTTCCGCAGAGCGAACGCTCTTTGGCCACCGGCATCTTCAACTCTGGCACCAACCTCGGCGCCATCCTGGCACCTCTTATCGTGCCATGGGTGACCATCCACTACGGATGGCATGCTGCATTCCTGGTGACCGGGGCGTTCAGTGCCATCTGGATCATCCTGTGGTACCGCAAGTATCGCAAGCCTACCGATCACCCGACTTTGACTGGGGCTGAACTGCGGCACATCTATCAGGAAGCAGCGGAGCAGATGGGGCCCTCGACCCCGTGGGCCAGGCTGCTGGGTCTTCGGCAGACGTGGGCTTTTTCAATCGGCAAGTTCCTTACGGATCCGATCTGGTGGTTTTACCTGTATTGGCTGCCGTCATTCTTCAGTGCCAGGTTCCATCTGGACCTGTCGCATCTGGGCCTGCCTCTCATCATCATCTATAACGCGTCGGCGGTGGGCAGCATTGCGGGTGGATGGTTGCCAGCACCGTTTCGTCGTGCCGGTCTTTCGGCTGTCAACGCACGGCTGACGGCGATGCTGCTCTGCGCCTGCCTTGTGGTCCCCATCATCCTCATCAACTACACCGACTCGGAGTGGGTTGCGATCGCACTTCTCAGCCTGGCGGCAGCGGCGCATCAGGGATGGTCCGCGAATCTGTTCACCACAGCCTCGGACATGTTCCCACGCAGCGCGGTTGGTTCCGTGACTGGAATCGGGGGGATGGCTGGATCCGTAGGGGGATTTCTCCTTGCCACGTTTGCCGGCTATATCCTCCAGGTCACTCACAGTTACGCAAGCCTCTTTGGAATTGCGGCAAGTGCGTATCTGCTTGCATTGGTTATTCTCTACGTTCTTGCTCCTGGCTTAAGAAGGGTGCAGTTTGTCGCATAAGTTTCTCCTCCAGCAGAGGCGCTGAAAACAGGTCGCCTCTGCTGCTTCGGATATAACCCCACATGTGTCGTAGTTCTTCAATTGCGGGTGTCGAACGGTACAGTTGCTCACTCGATCCGCCAGCGCACGGCGATGTCATACATAATGGGAGATTTTATGGGAAATCAGCAGTTGAAGCTTGGGAAGTATTCAGTTGGAACCGGAGACAGATTCGCGCACCAGGCAAAGGCCCAGTTGCAGGCTTGTATCAAGGCTGGTGATAAGGGTATTGATGTAATTCCCGTATGGAATAAGTCGAATCGCGAACATTTGATCATCGGCTCTGAGCCTGCCTCTGTGCGCCAGTCAGCAGACGCTGCCGTGAAGGCGCTTGAGTGGAAGCTTCCTTATTTCTGCGATGCCGACCACATCACTCTGAAGACGGTTGACCGGTTCTTGGCGGCTTGTGACTTCTATACCCTCGACGTCGCAGACTACATCGGCCAGCCCGCAGCCGCAGAAGATATCGATGCCTTCCTGGCGCGTCATCCGGAACTGGTCGGGCGTATCCATCTCTCCGGCGTCGACGATGTCTTCGAGATCACTTCCGCCAGCCTGCGACAGACTGCGCAAAAGTATCTGACAGCCGTGAAGAAGGCCGGAGAAGTGTACCGGACGATTCTGGAGGCCAAAGGGGAAGGGAACTTCATCCCGGAGGTTTCCATGGATGAAACCGATAGCGCGCAAAGCCCTGCAGAGCTTCTGATTATTCTTGCGGCCATCGCGGACGAAGGCATTCCCGTGCAGACCATTGCTCCCAAGTTCAGCGGTCGGTTCAACAAGGGTGTGGATTACGTTGGAGATGTTGCACAGTTTGAACGCGAATTCATTCTGGATGTTGCTGCGATTGCGTACGCTGTGGAGCATTTCGGGCTTCCGCAGAATCTTAAGCTCAGTGTGCACTCGGGAAGCGATAAATTTTCAATCTATCCGGCTATCCATCGGACGATGAAACGCTTCGATGTCGGTGTTCACTTGAAGACCGCGGGAACAACCTGGCTTGAAGAACTCATCGGGCTGGCAGAGGCTGGGGGAGATGGCCTGGCACTCGCAAAGGAGATCTATGCAGAAGCCTTTGCGCACAGCGACGAACTGTGTGCACCTTACGCCACGGTAATTGACATCGACAAGGCGAAGCTGCCGTCTCCGGCTGAAGTTGCCGGCTGGACATCCGACCAATACACCTCTGCATTGCGGCATGTGCGTGGGGCAGCTGCCTATAACAGCAGCTTGCGCCAGTTGCTGCATGTTGGTTTCAAGGTGGCGGCCAAGATGGGCCAGCGCTATCTCGATCTTCTGAAAGCAAACGAAGCCGTGATTGCGAGAAATGTTACGGAAAACCTCTACGAAAGACACATTGTGCCTGTGTTCCTTGGCCAGTAGGCCTGGCATGGTGTTGCACATGGAGTTTTTCCTCGAAATGGAGAAGAAATGAGCTATCAGCCGCTGAGTTTGGATGGAAAGATTGCGGTAGTTACAGGTGGAACGTCGGGAATCGGCCGAGCGATGAGCCTTGGACTTGCTGAGGCCGGTGCGGATGTGATCGCTACGGCACGGCGTCAGCAGCAGGTGGATGAAACAGCAAGCGCGATTGAGGCGCTTGGACGCAGAACATTGCGTCAGGCGTCGGATGTCTGTGACCGTTCGTCTCTGGATGCACTGCTCGCGGCAGCGCTTGAGACCTTTGGCAAAGTCGACATTCTCATCAATTGCGCCGGCAGAATCAAGCGCACGCCAACGTTGACCATGCCGGAAGACGAGTGGAACGCAATTCTGGATACGAATTTGACTGGGACACTGCGTGCCTGTCAGGTATTCGGCCAGCACATGCTGGAGCGCGGCTATGGTCGCATCGTTAACATTGCGTCACTCAACAGCTTTGTTGCGCTTAGCGAAGTCGCGGCTTACGCTGCCAGTAAAGCCGCCGTCACTTCGCTTACCCGCTCACTTGCTGTGGAGTGGTCCAGGAAGGGTGTTACGGTCAACGCCATCGCTCCCGGGGTCTTTCGTACGGAGTTGAACGCGACACTGCTCGATAGCACACCTCGTGGCCAGGAACTACTGATGCGTACGCCGATGGGACGTTTCGGCAAGACCGAAGAGTTGATCGGCTACGCAATCTTTCTCGCCTCCGATGCTTCCTCTTTTGTCACGGGTCAGACCATCGTGGTGGACGGCGGCTTCCTGGCGAGTGGTGTGAATCAGTAGCAATCTGCAATCACAAGAAAAACAGGCTGCGCGAATGGCGCAGCCTGTTTTTCTTGGCCAACGAGTTTCTCAATGTAAAGTCAGCTTGGCGCCAGCCAGCTTGAGAATTCCGTCGCCATCCTGAGCCTGCACCACAAGGTCCTTGGCCGCAACTTCTGCGTGCGCAATCGTCAGTCCGTTCTTTGCTGCAATGTGCACGTTGTTGAGCGTTACGCCCTTGATCGGAACCTCCGGCAATCCGGCTATCACGCCAGCAGTCTCACTTCCTGTGGCTGTGATGTTTTCCAGCGTGATGTCATGAAAGTGCGGCGTGAGTCGCGTGATCGGTTGAGGAGCTTCGCCCGCTGGAGGAAGAACCCGGGGATAGTATTCGCTGATAATGACAGCGTTCTTGACGTTCTTCATCTCGATATCACGGAAGGTCAAATTTCCTACATCATTCCCGCGGTCGCGATTTGCCTTTACGCGGATTCCGTTGTCCGTGCCTTCAAAATGAATCCGCTCAGCACGGATATTTTGTGCGCCACCGGCAATCTCACTCCCGACAGAGAGTCCGTGTCCATGCAGAAATGTGCAGTCCGTTATCGTGATATCTCTGCTTGGGTCGTCAGGACCGGGCGAATTGATCGGGCCGGATTTAATCGCCACATCGTCATCTCCCACGTCGGCGAATACATGATCAATGACAACGTGTGACGAGGAGAAGGGATCGATCGCATCGGTGTTCGGCGAGTGAGCTGGCGCCAGAATGCGCACATTGCGAATGACGACATCGTCTGCGTAGTAGGGGACTAGCTGCCACATCGGTGAATTCTGAATGGTGATACCTTCCACGCGAATGTGCTTGCAGTGGTCAAGGATGATGAGCTTCGGCCTCGGGTGTCCTGTGCCAAGAATTCCGTGATCTCGAATGCTGCGCGCTTCCTGCCACCAGCTTTCTCCGTTCCCATCGATAACGCCCTCGCCGGTAATCGCCAGGTTGGTTGCTCCTGTGGCACTTACAAGAGGTTGCAGGTCGGGCAGATGGAATTCCGTCCTGGCCGGATAGTCGCTATGATCGGGCGATCCAAGGAGCGTAGCACCTTTGTCGAGGTGGAGCGTAATGTTGCTCTTCAGTACGATTGGGGCGGTCAAATACGTTCCAGCACGGAGAGGAACTGTTCCTCCACCTTGTGCTGCACAAGTGTCAATTGCCTTCTGGATGGCCAGGGTGTCCTTCGTCGTTCCATCCCCCTTGGCTCCATAGGCATGGGGATCGCAAGTGGTTGCCGCATGGAGGGCGCTTGTGCGCATGGCGAGCGCCAGGAGGGGAAGCCAGAACATTGGAATGATGCGCTTGTGCAAGACGGTTTCTAAGGTCACGAAATTCCCTCACAAAATTGGGTAAATTGCTTGCCACAACATCATATCCTTTGATGGCTACGTGGTCATACCACATTTATGAATTAATTTTGCGTGCAGCCAAGCTGCGAGGCCTGGATTTTCACTCTCATAGAAAGCTTGTAGTTCACAAGATTAGGCTTGAATTGCAGAGAATCCGTTCCTGGCAGAATGCCCGGTGCATCTGCTCGCTAGTCCCGGAAATCTTGACGTGGGATGGATCGAATCCTGTACAGTGAACTGTGCCAGTGGTCAGTCCTCTTTCGCGGAGTTGACCATTCTTCTATTGTCTCGACTGAATCGGAGAGCGCATGTCTTTGTCTTCATACTTCTCTGGTATCACCTTGATACCTCTCGCTTTCGCTCTGTCTCTAGCAGCTCAGGATTCTCGACAGGTGGTGGAGCCCAGTATCCCGAGGGCCTGCACAACTCTACAAGCTTCCATCCAATCCGTGGATGGAGTGATCTCGCCCAAAGATGAGCTGGCACCGGATACCGCGCGCATCCAAAACGCAATCGATCATTGCACACCGGGAAAGGCTGTTGTTCTGCGCGCCAGCGGAAGCAGGAATGTTTTTCTTGCGGGGCCGCTATCATTGCGTTCCGGTGTCACCCTGGTGGTTGCTGCGAATACTGCGCTGGTTGCCTCGCGAAATCCAAGAGACTACGACATTACACCGGGAAGTTGTGGCGTCGTAACGGAGCGCGGCCATGGTTGTAGACCGCTG
>JAJXXG010000348.1:2196-8273 GCA_021781255.1 Acidobacteriota bacterium | reverse complement strand
ATCCCGAGCAGCTCGTCATCGCCAAAACCGTCGCACGCTTCTCCGATGGAGGCAGCATTACGGGCGAGGTTACCCTCAGCCACTGGCTCGCTCCCTTACCCGGTGCACCGGTCCTGCAAACTACTCCGCGAGCTCCCGCAAAACGCAGCTTCTTATCGGAGCACAAATCGAAAAGCTCCTCCACAAAGCAGACAGCGCAAACTGTTCCCACGCACCTCAGCGGAAAAGTAACCGCTAACTTCCACAATGTCGGGCTCGATACTGTTCTCGACATCGTCAGCCGCCCACCTTTCCGCCGTCTTGGCCTCGGCGCAACACTCTCCGGTCCGGCCACCGCCAACTGGTCTCACGGCGACGTGAACACTCTTGCCGTCACCGCCAGATTCAATCTCAATCCTGAGCCTGCCTCCAATGACCCTGACCGGAAGACAGAGGTTCAAACGTCCGGCGTTATTGATGCCACTTACACCCAGCGCAACGGCGGCGTTGATCTTCGCCAACTCACGCTCGTGCTGCCCAGCAGCACCTTCACGGCAAGCGGCCACGTGGGAGCTTACCCGCTCAACAGCACTTCGCAGATCACCGTCGATTTCAACTCCCATAATCTCTCCGATTTCGACCGTGTCCTGACCGACCTCGGCCTTCATCGCAACGGAAAAACCGGTGCAGCCGCACTTCCCATCAACCTCGCAGGCCAGGCCCGCTTCCATGGTCTCTGGACCGGCTCGCTCATCAATCCTCATCTCAACGGAACCCTCAACGCCTCCAACATCGTCGTCGATCTCCCCACGCCTTCCGGCTCATCGTTGCCGCAGACCGTTCACTGGGACTCCATCAATGCCACCGGCAGTTACGCTTCCAACCGCATCGCCGTGGATAATGCGCGTTTCCAGCACGGCTCCGCCGTCGTCCAGCTCCAGGGCTCGCTCACTGCAGACAATCCTGTGGCTGGCGCCCGGCCCCGTCCTGGCTTCAACGGTAACTCGCTCCTTCACATTCAGCTTTCCGCCAATCAGATCGACGTTTCCGACATTGTTCCTTTCCTCAGCACCAGACCCCCGGCCACAGGGATTCTCAGCACACAGTTTCAGGCCAATGGCCCGCTTCACTCGCTCAATGGAAGCGGATGGGCCCAACTCGACCACGCCACGCTCTATGGCGAACCGCTGAAAAGCATCCGCACACTGGGCAGCCTCTCCGGGCCCCTTCTCACCCTCACCTCGGTTACTGCCACCGCACCTGCCGGTATCGTCTCCGGCTCCGGTTCTTACAACTTCAGCAATCACCACTTCCAGATCCTGGCCAACAGCTCCGGTGTTCAGCTTGCATCGATTCATCGCCTCAGCGGTTCCTCCCTCAGCCCTACCGGAAGCTTCAGCTTCAACCTCACGGGCTCCGGAACAACCTCTGATCCGCAACTGAAAGCCAGCGGCCTTCTCACCGGTGCAACTATCGCAGGAGAACCACTCGGTAGCGTAGAAATCAACGCGCACACGGCAAACCGCGTCCTCCTTTACAACCTCAACACCCACTTCGAGTCCGCCTCGCTCGACGTTCAAGGCCACACCGCGCTCGACGACGACTACACCACGCAGGCCACTCTGCGCTTCTCGCGCTTTGACATTGGTACTCCCCTTAAAATTGCTCATGTCCCCGGCCTCACAGGCCATTCCGCGCTCGCCGGAGTCATCACGCTCGCCGGCCCGCTGCGCAAGCCTGACCAGCTCCACGGCGAAGCCACCCTCAAGGACCTCGCCGTCACCATTGTCGGCGTGCATCTCCGCAGTCAGGGCCCGGTTCACGCTGCACTCGCCAATGAACGCATTTCCCTTGACCCCATCCACATCACAGGCGAAGAAACTGACCTCCATCTCCAGGGATCTGTCAATCTCAGAGCCCAGCGCCAGCTCGATCTTGCCGCCTCCGGCTCGGTCAATCTCAAGCTTGCTGAAACCATCGATCCTGATCTGACCGCCAGCGGCACCACCACCTTCCACGTCGAGGCACACGGAACCTTTCAGAATCCCGGACTCCGCGGCCGCATTGACTTCCAGAACGCCTCGCTCGCCCTCGAGGACCTGCCCAACTCGCTCTCGCAGCTCCACGGCACGCTGGAGTTCAATCAGAACCGCCTCGAGGTTCGCTCCCTTACTGCCACTACCGGCGGAGGCCAGCTCTCCGTCACTGGTTATCTCGCTTACCAGCACGGCATCTTTGCGGATCTCGCTGTCACCGGAAAAGGTGTCCGAATCCGCTATCCGCAAGGAGTCAGCTCACTGGCCGATGCAAATCTCCGTCTCCAGGGCCCACAGAATAACCTGCTCCTGAGCGGAAACATCCTCATCACCCGCTTCACCGTCAGTCCCGATCTCGACATTGCCGCTCTGGCGTCTCAGGCCACCAAGGTTCATCCAGTGGCGCCACCCAACGCGCCCTCAAATCACATTCGTCTTGATGTCCACATCCTGTCTTCACCGCAGCTGAACTTCCAGAATGCATACGCCAAGCTTGCCGGCGACGTCGATCTCCATCTCCGCGGCACACTCGCTACGCCCTCGCTTCTCGGACGCGTCTCCATCACGGAAGGCAACGCCACCATTGCCGGCACGCGCTACGAGCTTCAGCGCGGAGACATCACTTTCACCAATCCCGTCCGCATTGAGCCTTCCATCGACCTAAACGCCACAGCCCGCGTGCAGGACTACGACATTACGCTCGGCATTCACGGCTCGCTCAGCAAAATGAATGTCTCCTATCGCAGCGATCCGCCTCTGCCTGAGTCCGACGTTGTCGCGCTCCTCGCTCTCGGTCGCACGCAGAATGAGCAGCGCATCTACACCCAGCAGCAGGAGCAACTCGCAGCAACAACCACTGACGCTCTTCTCGGCGGTGCACTCAATGCCACCGTCAGCAGCCGAGTCCAGCGGCTCTTCGGCTCAGGCTCCGTAAAAGTCGACCCGAACTATCTTGGAGCGCTCGGCAACTCCACAACGCGCATCACCGTCGAGGAACAGGTCGGACGCAACGTCACGCTCACCTACGCCACTGACGTCAACACCACCGCGCAACAACTTCTGCAAGCCGAGATTGCCATCAACCACCACGTCTCGCTCCTCGTCACCCGCGACGAATCCGGCGTCTTCTCCATGGTCATCAAGGCTACCCGCCGATATCGCTGAACTCCTGGAAACTTTTCGCCTTCCAGTGTGTCTAATCAGTAAGAGAGTGGATTTCTGAAGTCCTTTATTCGCGAGGACTTGAGCGATTTACTTCACACACATAGGAGGATTCGGACATGATTGCAAGAATGCATCGTTCCCCGGCTGCGTTAGCCTTGGCCGTGCTTGCCGGAGCTCTCCTCGCGCTTCCCCAGGCAACCTGGGCTGCGGCATTTCCGAGCTCTGCGACCGATTCAGCAGGCCAAAACAACATCTCTCAGCGTGATGCTGAGGCCCACCTCAACAAGTCGGAGTTCAATGATGTCCGGGTCTCCGTTGACAATGGCATTGCCACGCTCACTGGCTCAGTCAATCTTTACGAGTACAAGGTGGACGCTGCCCGGCGTGTTCTTCATGCTCGCGGGGTGCAGGCTGTCCGCAACCTGATTAATGTCAGCGGACCCACGATCTCTGACAAGCAGCTCCGCGACAAATTGGCTGATGAAATCACCTATGACCGCGTTGGCTACGGCGTCGCCTTCAATGCCATCACGGTTTCGGTTCACGATGGCGTCGTCACGCTCGGCGGCCATGCGCGCACTTATGTTGATCGCGACTCTGCAATCGCGCTGGTCAACACCACGCCTGGCGTCAAGGATGTAATCAGCGATATCCAGGTCGATCCCGTTTCGCTCATGGACGACCAGATTCGTCTCGCGGTCGCGCGTGCCATCTATGGCTACCCGACCCTTAACAAATACGCCATGAATCCGGCGAGACCCATCCGCATCTCGGTACAGAACGGTCACGTCTCGCTCTATGGCGTTGTCGATTCCCAGGCCGACAAGAGCCTCGCGTTCATTCGCGCCAACCAGGTTCCGGGCGTCTTCGGCGTAAAGAACTATCTCCAGGTCGCAGGAGAATCCACGGAAGCGAAACAGTAATTCCTCTCCCGCGGGTAGTCCCTAAGCCCGCACCAACCGCCGGTCGCCTTCAAGGCTGGCCGGCGTTCTTTTTTGTCCTCTGCTCCCCACCCACACATTCACACAACTGTAAGCAATTTGCTCCTCTTCTTCCTTACACTTACTTAGCGATGCTTACTGACGCGCCGCTTTCCATCGTTCGCCTTCAGGGCTCTTCGCCTGACACACTCATCTTCCGATTCGAAGGACCGCTCACCCTTCGAAACCTCTTTGACGCACAGGCCGAGTTACGCTCCGCACCTGTGACGCCCGTAACCCTCCTCGACCTCACCGCCGTCCCTTATATGGACTCGGCCGGTATGGGCCTCGTGATGAATCACTATGTCCACTGCCAGACCCGCGGTGCAAAGGTCATCGTCGTCGGCGCCAACAAGCGCATCCTCGATCTCTTCCAAATTACCCGCGTCGACACCGTCCTGCCGCTCGCCGCTACTGTCGAAGAAGCCGATTCCAAAGCCTGACTTCCCCATTAGGCCCGAGTCATCCGGCTCATGCCAGCTTTGTGCTTCCGGTACACTGGTCAGTGGACTCTCTCGCGCAATCCGGCTCCGTGGGCCTGCTCGCCAAAACCCGCACCACGCTTGAAATGATCAAGTGGGAGCACTCAATCTTCGCGCTCCCCTTCGCCCTCACTGCCGCGTTGCTGGCGGCCGACGGCTTTCCCGCGCTCAGCACTCTCGGCTGGATACTCGTAGCAATGGTCACCGCGCGTTCCTGCGCCATGGCCTTCAATCGCTGGGCCGATGCAGACCTCGACGCCGCCAATCCACGCACCCGCTCTCGCGCCATCCCCGCAGGACTGCTCTCGCGCCGCTTCGTCCTCGGCTTCACTATTCTGATGGCCGTTGGCTTCTTCCTGGCTGCCGCCGAGCTCAACCGCCTCACGCTCGAACTAGCTCCCGTTGCGCTCGCCGTACTGCTCGGCTATAGCTACATGAAGCGCTTCACACGGTGGTCACACCTTGTCCTCGGCCTTGCCCTCGGCATCGCACCCACTGCCGCCTGGATCGCTGTTCGTGGCTCACTTGATCTGCGCATTGTCGTCCTCACCGCAGCCGTCACGCTCTGGGTCGGCGGCTTTGACGTTCTTTATGCCTGCCAGGACTACGACCACGACCGCGCCGCAGGCCTTCGAAGCCTCCCTCAATCCATCGGCATTCCCGCAGCCTTCTGGGCAGCGCGTGTCATGCACCTTGCCATGCTCGCATTGCTCTGCTGGTTCGCCCTGCTCTTCCATTTCGGTCTTGCCGGGTGGCTAGGCATCGCCGCGGCTGCGCTTCTGCTCGGTTACGAGCACGCCATCGTCTCCCCACGCGATCTTCGCCGCCTCAATGCTGCCTTTTTCACCATGAACGGGGTCATTGCCCTCGTTTTCCTCTGCTTTGTCGCCACGGATCTGTGGCTCAGGAGATAACGCACGTGTCCTCTGCTCCCACCTCGGAAGTGGAACGCTGGTATGCAGCGCGCAAGCCCGCCGCAGCAGACCCCATCGGCAATGCCTCTGGACCCCGTGTCGCCATCCAGGGCGAACCCGGTTCCTTCAGCCATGAGGCCGCACTCAAGCTCGTCCCGGATGCCTGCATCGTACCCTGCTCCGTTTCAGCCGAGGTCTTCGCCGCGCTCGCCTCAGGCGCAGTTGATGCTGCAGCCATCCCCATCGAAAACTCTCTCGCCGGCTCGGTTCTTGAGCACTTCGATCTTCTTCTCTCTCACGACGTTCTTGTCGAGCGCGAAACTCACCTCCGCATCCGGCACAATCTCATCGTCATGCCCGGTGTCGCGCGCGACTCCATCCAGCGTGTCTTCTCGCATCCTGTCGCGCTCGCCCAATGCAAGCGCTATCTTGCCGCCCATCCGCATATGGAGCCTTTCGCCTTCTATGACACCGCGGGCTCCGTCAAGCAGCTCGTCGAGCTCCGTGACACCAGCGCCGCCG
>JAJXXG010000348.1:0-2186 GCA_021781255.1 Acidobacteriota bacterium | reverse complement strand
GCTTGATCCCGCCGCCAACAAGCTCTCGCTTGCTTTCTCACTGGAAAACCAGCCCGGCTCGCTCGTCCGCGTCCTCCAGCAGCTCTCCTCGCTCGGCACCAATCTCTCCAAAATCGAGTCCCGCCCAGTCCACGGCAAGCCATGGGAGTACATCTTCTACGTCGATTGCCAGATCGCCTCACCTGACGAGGCAATGCGCGCCATTGAGACCATCCATCCGCTCTGCTCCATGCTCAAAGTCCTCGGCCGCTACCGCGAAATCCCTGAGTAGCCCGGCAATCAAAAATTTATCCGCACAAAAAACTTAGGGATGGTCCTTGGAGGACCATCCCTGTTTGATGCGAATTTCTTTTTGCAGTGCTTAGAAGTGGTATGCCACGCCCACCGTCGGCATAAAAACGTTGTACCACTTGTTCGTACGGAAGGCAGAATTGCCCATCGTCGGCACCCGCGTCACAAATCCTCTGTACTCGGCGCGAATATCGAAACTCGGACTGATCTCATAGGCAAATCCCGCGCCATAAAGACCGCCAACCGAAGTTTGCTGCTTGACGTCAAGGCTCTTCGTTCCGCTGTTCAGGATGGGCAGAAAGATCATCGCGCCCGGCCCGGCTTCCACAAACGGATTGAAATTTCTGAAGACGAAGTACCGGACATACGCCGCAGAAATTTCCTGTGTGCGTGTCAGTACCGGAATGCGCAGGGGATTCGTGTAATACGTAATCGAGTTCTGATAGGTGATGCCGTAGTTAGCTTCCAGCGCGCTTGACGGCGTCATCATCCACCGGTAGCTCAACAGCGCTCCATAGGCCGGCGTCGCGTGCACCTGCACATCCGTGGATGACGCGATAAACGGCTCAATCAGCGCGTCTCCACTCAAGCTGATGTCCTGCCGGCTCTCCTGGGCACTCCCTGCGGCCACACTTGCAACCAGCAGGAAAACAACAAAAGCGATCTTCTTCATTCGGTCCTGAACCTCACCACTGCGCAACCGTCCGGCTGGCAACGAGCTTGTCAATTCCGGTGCGCCGGTTTGGACCGGCCCCCGCTCTTTGCAATTGTAAATGGCCCAATCGGGAGGTCAGCAACCCCCAACCCAACTTCGGGCCCACACGTTGAACTCTTGGTTCCTTTAGACGCCACAACATGGAAAGGGCAATCTCCCAGCCACACTTTTCTCGGCGGCCCTTTGCAGCGCTTCGCGGCTCCGTTTGTCGCTCTGTCAGCTCGCGCGTTCCGTCTGAAAGTAGAAAGGCGGCCCTGCCTTTTCCGCCATCCCCCGCACAACCTCAAGAAATCCCTCTGCCGCATGGCTCAGCGTCACATTCTTTCTGTGTACCAGCCGTAGAACCCGCTTGATCTCCAACTCGTCCACTTTCACGCGAACAAGTTCACCCATCTCCAGCTCATGCGCCACCGTCAAATGCGGCACCAGCGCCACACCGTTGCCCATCGCCACAAACCGCTTGATTGCCTCAATCGTCGGCAGGTCAATCTCCATATTCAACGGCGTCCTATACCGCTGGAAGGTCTCAATCACCTTCCTCCGCAACGGCGAGGTCACATTGTGCGCGATAAATGTCTCCTTCCCCAGGTCCGTAATCGGCACATGCCCCGCCCGCGCCAGCCCATGCTCCGGACTTACCACCAACGCCAGGCTGTCTCCATACACCGCAATCGTTCGGAACAGAGCCGGGTCCGGCCGGAATGACACCACGCCTATCTCAAAGCTCCGCAGCGCCAGCTCCTCCGGAATCCGGCTCGCCAGCATGCGGTGCACATGCACCGTCACATGCGGATGAGCCCGCCGGAACGCATCAATCGCCGGCAACAGATACATGCACGTATACTCGTTCGCCGCCAGTTGCAGCCTCCCGCGCTCCAGATTCTTCAGCTCGTCCAGGGCGCTGGCCGCCTCGCGCCGCAGCGCCATCAGCCGCAGCGCATACTCCCGCAGCAGCCCGCCCGCCGCCGTCAGCGCCCCATCCCGCGAGGCACGGTCGAACAGCGTCTCGCCCACTGTCTCTTCCAGCTTGCGAATCGCCTGGCTCACCGCCGGTTGCGTCCGGTGCAGCCGCTGCGCCGCCCGCGAGAAGCTCCGCTCCTCGGCCACCGCCAGAAACGTCTCCAACTGGCTCATTTCCATCGCAATCGCTCCAGCGCACCACTCATTTCCTCTATAAGCT
>JAJXXG010001207.1 GCA_021781255.1 Acidobacteriota bacterium | reverse complement strand
ATCAAAAGCCTGCTTCAAAGCCCTCGTCGCTCTCGCCTGTACTTGGCTGAATCTGAGGCTATATGTCGATACGGCCTAGCGCTCCGCGCCAACGGTCTGTGGTCCGGCGTCTTGCAAAACCCCGTCTCGCAAAGACGGGGTTTTGTTGTGCGCCAAGCGCGCCTCTGTTCCCAGGCTCATCTCTCCGCTTTGGTGAACGTGAGTGAGGCGGAGTTGATGCAGTAGCGTAGGCCGGTCGGACGCGGACCGTCAGGGAAAACATGACCCAGGTGGCCGCCGCAGCGCGCGCAGGTCACCTCGATCCGCCGCATCCCAAAGCTCAGATCCTCGTGCTCGTCGACAGCTTGCGCATCGGCAGGAATCATGAAGCTCGGCCAGCCACAGCCGGAGTCGAACTTGGCCCCGCTCAAAAACAGCAGCGCTCCGCAGCCCGCGCAGTGGTAGTTGCCGGTCTCGTGATGGGTGGTCAGCGGTCCCGTGTACGGGCGCTCTGTCCCTTTTTCACGCAGCACGCTGTACTGCTCGGGACTGAGCAACGAGCGCCACTCCGCGTCGCTGCGCACAACCTTTTCTTCTGGATTGCTCAACACAGACCTCCGCCACCGATCGTACACCGTGATCTGCCATTCTCACGCGCATACGAGCCGGCGGATCAATCGTCGCCGTCCCTCTGCCGGAGCAGGCGTTCAGGCCTCCGCAATCAATTCGATCTCAACCAGAAGATTGCGCGGCAGACGCGACACTTCCACCGTCGTGCGTGCCGGCAGCGCGTCCGGTCCATTGGCGAAAAATGTGGCATACACCGCGTTCATCGCCGCAAAATCGTTGATGTCTTTCAGAAACACGGTGGCCTTCACAACCTTCTCCAGGCTGCTGCCTCCGGCTTCCAGAACTGCCTTCAGGTTCTTCAGCGTGCGTGTCGTCTGTTCCGTAATGCCGCCGGGCACAAGTTGTCCGGTCGCGGGGTCGAGCCCGCCCTGGCCGGCAGTAAAAATCAGATCACCCACGCGAACGCCCTGCGCATATGGACCGATGGCGGGCGGCGCGCCGTTCGTGGAAATCGTCGATCGTGTCATAGCAGAATTTTACGGCAATCCATCAGTACTGCGGGTAGCCTGCGCTGACGTCGCAGCCAGGATAAATAAATACAACGCCGGCAGGCTGTTCTCCTCTGGGAAAACGCCCGCCCGCGTTGCGTCAATGTGAACGATGCGGCCTGCGGCCGCTCTCTACGGATGAAACGCTGCCACGATTGCGCCGCCGAATGCCATCGCCAGCAGCCAATAGGCTGCGTTGATGGCGAACAGGTTCACGCGCCGTCCCTCAAATACGTGTTGCGCAAAGAGCGGAGGGGCCATAAAGCCCAACCAGCAAACCACGCCCAGCTTGTAGCCGGCTGTGAAGTTCTGGGCTCCTGCCCAGCCCATGACGTGGGCTAGGATAAACGAGAGAAGCAGGCAGGCGATAAAGAAGGAAAACATGCCGAAAAGCCGGTTCTTCGGCTTCTCGCCCTCGGCAAGACCCACGAGCTTCGACCACGACGACTTAAAGATCACCCCGTACCAGAAGGCTCCGAAAAGCCATTGAAAAACCGCAGCGACTAGAACCCAAACGTAGCTGATATGCATTCTTACTCCCTCCGCAATGGAGTTGGTTTTCGGCTCGCACACGCAAAGTTCAGGAAGTTTGGGGTCTTTATAGCTGTCCCTATGCGAGACGTGCCGTCGCAACCACTCTGAGTGAGGGGTTGATCGCATGTCAAGGTAATTTATCGGTGATGACTCGCAAGTGTTACTCGTCGGTAACTGAAAGTCGCAGTAGGCGCATAGCCGTCTTCTTTGCTCCCGCTGTGCCGCGTAGCTTCTTCCCGTTCAGGCGCCGCCTGATCTCGTGCCGCTCCCGAATCGCCGCAGGAGTCTGGCGCGAACGCTCCAACGCCTCGTGCCGTGGTTAGTCCTCTCAACCGATGATCGTGTTATCGATCAGCCGCGTCGTGCCCACCCACGCTGCCACGGCAAACAGCGTGCCGGGTGCTGCGGTCTCCACTGGCTCCAGTGTCTCCCCGTCAACCAGCGCGATGTAGTCGGCGCGGACTTCGGGCTCTGACGCAAAGCACGCGTGTGCCGCGGCCAGCAGCGTCGCTGAATGGCGCTCGCCTTCCGCGGCCAGCGCCTCAATCCGGCGGATCGTGCGATGCAGTAGAAGTGCCTTCCGGCGCTCGCCCGGTGTCAGGTAAGCATTGCGTGAGCTGAGCGCAAGCCCGTCCGTGTCGCGCACAATGGGGCAGACGACGATCTCGGTTCCCAGACGCAGATCGGCGCTCATCCGCCGCAACACTGCAACTTGCGCTGCATCTTTCTGGCCGAAGAAGGCCCGGTCCGGCTCGCCCGCAATCAGGAGCTTTGCCACCACCGTCGCCACGCCGCGAAAGTGCCCCGGCCGGGATGCGCCGTCCAGCCGCTCGCTCAAACCCGGAACCTCCACAAACGTCGAACCGGCGCCGTGGGGATAAAGTTCTTCCACCGCCGGCGCGAACAGTACGTCAGCCCCTGCCCGTTCCGCCAGCGCGCAGTCGGCCTCAAACACCCGCGGATACCGGGCAAAATCCTCCTCCGGGCCAAACTGCGTCGGATTCACAAAGAGCGTAACTGCCACGTGCGTGCACGATCCCCGCGCGGCGTCGATGAGCGAGGCGTGGCCCGCGTGCAGCGCGCCCATGGTCGGCACAAGCCCCAGCGTGTTACCCCCCGCCGCACGCAAAGCGCGTGACCAGCCGCGGAGTTCGGCGATGCTGCGCAGTACCTTCATCACCCCTGATTCAGCTCTTCCCGCGCGTCGGCATTTACCACGCTGTCCGCTTCCTCGTTCGCTATCTCTTTCTGGCCGGTTGCCAGAAACTGCCCCCGCGCGGATTGCGGCAGGTGGTAGCTCTCGGCGTCTGAGGGGAACGCATGATGTTCCACGTCCTCGCGGTATCGCTCGACTGCCGTGCGGAACAGAGCCGCGGCGTCAGCATAGCGGCGCACAAACTTTGCCGCCGGCGCGAATGTCAGATTCACCAGATCGTGAAAAACCAGGATCTGGCCGTCACAACCCGGACCGGCGCCGATACCGATCGTGGGAATCGGAAGCGCCGCCGTGATCGCCGCCGCCACCTCGCGCGGTATCCCTTCCAGCACAATCGCGCCCGCGCCCGCATCGGCAAGCGCAAGCGCATCGGCCTGTAGTTGGAGCACTGCGTCTGCCGTGCGCGCCTGCACGCGATACCCTCCCATGCGATGCACGCTCTGCGGAGTCAGTCCCAGATGTCCGATCACGGGAACCTCGGCATCCGTCAGCGCGCGGACCATTTCCACTCGTGCGCCTTCGATCTTTACCGCCTCGGCGCCCGCCTCCTTCACAAAGCGGATGGCATTGCTCACCGCATCGCCCACCGCGCCGTGATAACTGCCAAACGGCATGTCGGCCACCACCAATGCCCGGCGTACCGCCCGGCGCACCGCGCGCGTATGGTGCAGCATCTCGTCTACCGTGATGGCCAGCGTGTTCTCCTGGCCAAGCACCACCATCGCCAGCGAGTCGCCCACAAGGATCAGGTCGATCCCCGCTTCGTCGACCAGGCGCGCCGTCGCATAGTCGTAGGCCGTCAGCGCGCAGATCGGCTTGCCCTGGCGCTTCATCTCGCCCAGCGCAGGTACCGTAACTTTTGGAAGTGGATCGTGATGCCGGTCCAGCGGCGACGCCGCGGAAAATCCGATGAGGCTCATGTTGGGCTCCAGTGCCGCTCCGCAAACCCAGGATGCGACCCGAACAGTTCAAGTATACGACGCGGCTCCTCGGCGGCTCGTGGCAAAATTCCGCTCTCCCCGTGCCGACCGCCCCGCGATCCCCATACAATGGTTGTCGGGATTCAGCGAAAATCGGCGTCAGGCGCTGGAGCTCGCTTCCGGCAATCGTCCGGCGTGGAGGACATGATGGCTTACGATCTGGCGATCGTGCTGCCGACTTTTAACGAGAGCGCGAACGTGGGACCGATGGTCGATCGTCTCGCCGCCGCCCTCGCCGGCATTCACTATGAGGTCATCTTTGTCGATGACGACTCCCCCGACGGCACCGCCGATCTCGTGCGCCGGCTGGCGTGCGACCGCGATTATCTCCGCGTCATTCACCGTATCGGCCGCCGCGGCCTCGCCTCGGCCTGCATTGAAGGCATCCTCGCCGCCTCCGCGCCCTTCGTGGCCGTCATGGACGCTGACATGCAACACGACGAAAGCATTCTGCCGCAGATGCTGCACCGCATGCGGCAGGAGAATCTCGACCTGGTCGTCGGCTCGCGCAACATCGCCGGCGGCAGCATGGGCGAGTTCGCCAGTTGGCGCGTCAAGCTCAGCCAATGGGGAAAGCGCCTCAGCCTCGTAGGCGCTGAACACGAGCTCAGCGATCCCATGAGCGGTTTCTTCATGGTGCGCGTGTCGGCCTTCGAGCGCTTTGCTCATCGTCTCTCCGGCATCGGCTTCAAGATTCTGCTCGATATCGTCCTCTCCGCCGGTCCCGGCCTGCGCATCGGCGAAGTCCCCTACCGCTTCCGCCTCCGCGAGCATGGCGAAAGCAAGCTCGATGCCCTCGTCGGCCTCGAGTACTTCGAGCTCCTCGTCGATAAGCATCTCGGCAACCTGTTGAACGTGCGCTTCGTGCTCTTTGGCATGGTCGGCGCACTTGGCGTATGCGTTCATCTGCTCATCCTCAGCGCGCTGCTCCACGTTGCCGGATTCCACTTTGCCGCCGGACAGGCCGTCACCACCTTCATCGTGATGATGCTCAACTTCATCCTGAACAATTCCATCACCTATCGCGATCGCCGTTTGCGCGGATGGCGCTTCCTCGGCGGACTGGTCACATTCTGCCTCGCGTGCGGCCTCGGTATGGTCGCCAACGTGGCTATCGCCAATGAAGCCTTTCATCGTGGCCTCGCCTGGTGGCTCGCCGCGCTCATCGGCCTCCTCTTTACTTCGGTGTGGAACTTTGCCGTAACTTCCATGACTACCTGGCGGCAGGAGCGCCGATCCAGCGAGCAGCGCGCCAGGCGGCGGATCGCTGCCGCGGCCGAAACTGCCGCGTCAGGCGGCAGCGCTCCCGCAAAGACCGCCTGAGGCCCACGGAGCCGGATCCGCGTCAACCCTCGCCCCCTGCCTGCGCCGGCTGTATTGCCTGGGGGCGATGTGCAGCAGCATACTTGCATTCAGCATGATTTCTCCCATCGCAGCAGGGCTCGGTGCTGGACTTGGCGTCGCGGCCGGCGCGGGACTGGCGGGCGGCGTACTTGCCTACGCGTCGCTGTGGCCCGGCTCGCGCATCTTCGGCAGCGCAATCACCGCGCCAGCGCGCCCGGGCGAGCTGGCGCTCACCTTCGATGATGGCCCAAACGCCTCCTGGACTCCGCCCCTGCTCGATCTGCTCGATCAGTTCAGCGTGCGCGCAACCTTCTTCCTGCTCGGCAGCCGCGCCGCCGCGCAGCCCGATCTGGTGCGCCGCATCAGTCGTGCCGGACACGCCGTCGGCAACCACACCTGGTCCCATCCCAACCTGGCGCGCACGTGCGCCCACCGCGTCCGCGATGAGCTTGCCCGCACCAGCGATGCGCTGGGGCAGATCCTCTGCCAGCCGATCACTTTATTTCGGCCGCCCTTCGGATCTCGCCGGCCCGCCGTCTTTCGCATCGCCCGCGAACTGGGTCTGGAACCCGTGCTGTGGAACGCCATGACCTCGGACTGGAGCGAGCCTTCTGCCCTGCGTATCGCCGCGCGCCTGCAGCGCAAGATCGATCGCATCCAGCGCCATGGCCGCGCTGTGAATATCGTCCTTCACGACGGCGGTCATCTCGATCCGGCTGCCAATCGCGAGCCCAGCGTTTCTGCCGCCCGCCTGCTGCTGGAGCGCTACGCAAAAACCCACCGCTTCGTCACCGTGGACGCTTGGATCTGACGGGAGAACAACAGAACCTGTGCGGGCACAACCTGGCATAGCCGGCGTTGTGAGGCCGTCCGGCCTTCCGCTCATGCTGCAGGCCGCGGCTTCTTGCCGGAACAGGCGTCGCCTTATGGTTGGGCAATCGCCGCCTCAGGCCAAAAGCGCTCTGCGCGCCGCCGCAATCGTTGCCGCAATGTCGGCGTCCGTGTGCGCTGTCGAAAGGAACGCTGCCTCGAACTGGGACGGTGGCAGCCATACGCCCTGGTCCAGCATGGCGCGATGGAAGCGGCCAAAGGCCGCCGTGTCGGACCTGGCCGCATCCTCGTAATTTGTTACCGGCCCTCCGGTGAAGAACCATGTCCACATCGCGCCCACGCGATTTGTCGTCAGCGGAATCTTTGCCCCGGCGGCCTCGCGTGCCACGCCTTCGGCCACCGCCCCGGATGCCGCCTCCAGCCGCGCATACACCTCCGCGGCGTGCTCCTGCAAATAACCTACGGTCGCCAGCCCCGCCGCCATCGCCAGCGGATTGCCGCTGAGTGTTCCCGCCTGATAGACCGGGCCCAGCGGAGCAAGTTGATCCATGAACCGCCGCTTTCCGCCGAACACGCCAACCGGCAGCCCGCCGCCCACGATCTTGCCCAGCGTCACCAGATCCGGATCCAGCGAGTAAAGCGCGCAGGCGCCGCCCAGCGCCACTCGGAACCCGGTCATCACCTCATCCACGATCAGCAGGGCGCCATGTTGTGCCGTAAGTTTGCGCACTCCGGCCAGATAGCCTTCCTCCGGCGTAATGCAGCCGGCATTGCCGACCACCGGCTCCAGAATCACCGCCGCAATGGCATCCGGATACGCCGCAAACGCAGCCTCCACCGCGGCAAGCTCGTTGTACGGCAGCGCCAGCGTAAGGTGCGCAATCTCCTCGGGCACGCCCGCTGAGCCCGGTATCCCGAACGTCGCCACGCCGGAGCCGGCCTTCACCAGCAGGCCGTCGGCATGGCCGTGATAGCAGCCCTCGAACTTCACCACCATCTTGCGCCCTGTGGCGGCCCGCGCCAGGCGTATTGCCGACATCGTGGCCTCGGTCCCGGAGCTCACAAAGCGCATTCTCTCGATCGCCGGATAGCACGCGGCAATGCGTTCAGCCAGGTCGCCCTCGCTTGCCGTCGAAGCGCCGAAGCTCGCCGACTTGCGCGCCGCGCGCTCGATGGCCTCAACCACCGGCGGAAATGCGTGGCCCAGGATCATCGGCCCCCAGGAGCCGAAGTAATCGATATAGCGGTTGCCGTCGGCATCGAAAAGATACGCGCCCTCGGCGTGCTCGACAAAAGGCGGTGCGCCGCCCACGGCGCGAAAAGCGCGCACCGGTGAGTTGACGCCGCCGGGAAAACATTGTTCGGCGCGAGCCTGAAGAGCTAGGGAGCGATCGTGGTTCATTGTGGGTTCAGTATAGATGGCTGCACGCGATTCCCCCTTTCGTCTTCACAGACGCAGGCGAAAGGGTGGAGTCGAGGGAGGGCTGTCTGCGAAGCGGTCGAAGAGTTCAGAGGGTTGCGGACTGTCGTTTCTGGCGGCTGGCGGCGAGGCGCATGGCTACCGCCGAGCCGATTTCGAGCGTGATGCCCAGCCCCATACAAAAACCCTGAACGAAGTCGCTCGGGCCGGCCTGCAGGTGAAAGCGCGGCGCCAGAAGATGAGGCCAGGCGATACCGCAGCCGAGCGCAAGCAGCCCCGCCGGGAGCATGATCCGCGCAACAGTCTGCATTGTCTTCGGGTCGTGCAAACAAAGGAGCAGCATCTGAAGTTCCTTTCTGCGTGGCGCTAGGCAACTGCCGCGCAACGCGATTGGGTGTTGTGCATTGGAGCGATTAGCCGTCATCGCGCAAGACGCTTTTGGCCCAGATGCGGACGAGTTGATAGAGCGTGATAGTGTCGATCGCGGCAGCCATGCCGGCGCTCATGCCCCGCATCGCGTCGCTCGGAGCGGGGGTAAGATGCAGCAGCGCCAGCAAGGCGGGCGGCCAGCCAAAGGCGTAGGCCAGGTTGATCTGCGCCACAACCAGTAAGACCAGAAGCAGCGGCAGCGACTTTTTCGGCTTTTCACAGTTGAAGAGGCACATGCGAGATCCTTTCAGGGCAGGGATGGATCAGGGGCGGGGGCTGGCCGCGCGGCAGCGGCGCCGATTGAACCACAAAAGCAGTCCGATGGCGCAGCCAAACAGGATAAAGCGCACGCCGTTGAAGAGCGTGTGATGTCGAAGACCGAAACCATCCTCAAACGCGGTTTGGAACAGAAGCGCCAAAAACA
>JAJXXG010001243.1 GCA_021781255.1 Acidobacteriota bacterium | reverse complement strand
GACCGCCTTTGGAGATTTCCACCCGTTCCCGCAGCTTGAATGCGTGGTAGTTGGTGATGACGATCTTGGCGCGCTGGATGTCGTCGAGCATGTCCGGCGGAACCAGCTCGCGGCTCGCGTAATAGCTGTCGGGATCGTTGGGCTGGAGCACGCGGAGCCGATCTTTGATGGTGAGGCCGGGCGTGACCACCAGAAACCCACGCGTAAAGTGCGAACTGCCGGGACGTCGGACAGCGTTTATTGTCTGCCAGGCGATCAGCATCGCCATGACCGTAGTTTTTCCGGCTCCGGTGGCCAGTTTGAGCGCGAGGCGGTTCAGTTCAGGATTTGCCTCAGCGTTGGCATTGGCGAGATGCTCCAGAAACTTCTTCGAGGCTGGGCGCTTCGGAGCGACCTCAGTCAGCCAGATCGCCGTCTCAACAGCTTCAACCTGACAGAAAAAGGGCCGTATGCTCTGGAACTGATGGTGCCTCCAATGCTGGAGCAGTCGGGCTGTTTCAGGAGTGACAAGCCAGTCCGTGGAACTGAGCAGCCGACGCCAATCGTCCACCTGCCGGCGCAATTCGTTGATGATGGGGATTGGCTCATACCGCTGTGCCCGTGTAGAGAGTCCGGTGCCTTCGTCCAGATCGAGGTCTTGCTGGATCGGAGATTCTTTCTGTTTCCGGGGCTTCGGGATCGGCGTGATGAACTGCGCCGTGCGCCGGGTTTCGGCTGTCCTCTGTGTCGGGTGGCCGTTGGCGTCGAGTTCCCAATGACGCGCGGGATATTCGTAAGGCGAGTTGAGGATCGGGTGCTCAAAGAATCCGTTCTCCACCGTCAAAAGCCTTGCCTCCTCTGTCCCATGCTGTGAGTACCTCTTGCCTGCGGCATCGGGCACGCCTAATCCACTGTTAGAAAGAACGTTACAAGTGTACGACGTGAGGCGAGAATCTTGATTACCTGAGATGGTGCGGCTTCTCTACTGGCGTGCTTCTGGGAGATGGCCCGGTTAGATACAAAGTTGGCGTTGTCCGTCGGGTTCTATAAAAGGGAATAGCAAGCAAGAAACTCCCTTCCTCTTCCGCGAAGAGGGGATGTTTTTCCGATACCCAGTCCCCTCCGCTGCTGCCTGAGTCCCGGCCTGGGCAACAAGGAAGTTCCTCAGTGCAGCTGCCAGAATGCCGAATTTAGGAAAGCCTGCGCGCCGAAAGCTTCCGGTTGAGCAACTCGCTGTAGAGTACCTGGATTTCCGCCGGCGAAAGCTCCGCAAATAGTCTTGCGCCCAGTCGTCGGCGGAAGTACCGTGCGAGCAGAGTCGCGTAGTCCCCAGCTCGAAGCCACGGCCGGGCCCAGATGTCGAGTCTGTGATTGAGGTACTTACAAGGCGTTTGTCGGGCGAAGCTGTATCGTCAGTCCCAGGGCGCGGGGCGGGGGGAAGATGCGGAAGGGATAGGAGAAGGGTGAGGTCCCTGAGCGCTGACGGATCTCATAGGACTCGACGAGGAGCTTGATACCCGGGGCGAGGACCTTGATCTGGGCGGCGGAGAGGCGCAATCGAACCGCGGTGCTTTCCTTATCGACATTTCTGGTCATAGAAGAGTGCAGGCTATCAGTGCGAAGGATCGATCGAATGTGATCTGCGTCGCTGCTGTAGAACGAAAAGAAGACTGACGCCGGTGGCGCAGTTTTTGGCGCGGGCAGGAACTGTGTGGCGCAGTTTTCGATGCCGCCCGGCGGGTGCAGGCGGGGGGGGCGGAAAAGCGGGCTTTTATGACCGGAACAGGTGCGACGCAAGTGATTCATAGATAGAGCGATATTGGGTTATTGACTACGCTTGCGGTAGTTGTTTCCGATGGTTCCAAAACAGGGCAAAGGACGAAAATCCCTGGTCTGGAACGGGCTGGGCACGGCCGACATGGGCTCGACGGTGCGGGCCACGAAGGTGGCGGACATCTCGGTCACCGCGTCATCGATGGAGATGCCGGAACCTTCGTTGAGGATCTCCAGGCCGAAGATCTTGGCCGCGCACATGGCGCCGTACTCGTTGGCGCCGGTGAGGGTGACGTC
Organism: Acidobacteriota bacterium; assembly: GCA_021781255.1. The sequence continues at coordinate 6,233 of JAJXXG010001243.1, read as the reverse complement.
GAAGGGCAGGATCTGGTCGGAGTACCAGGGGGTCGCCAGTTCCTTGTCCGAGCCGGTATTGGTGATGGTGATCTGATCCAGCTGGTCGATGGTCTGGCTGATGGAAGGGCCGAGATCACGGACCACCGAGGACTGGAACACCGCCATGCCGTTGGCCACATCGCTGAACTGCGGACGGATCTCGTCCGAGTCGGCCACGAAGGTGCCCATGGCCATCTGGAAGAGGTTGAGCAGGGCGTGGCGATCGAAGTTGATCCACACCAGGTTGCCGGCAATGCCGCGCTTGTTGCGCGAGTATGCCCGCACGTCTGCCGAACCCATGGTGTAGATGGGTGCCTTTTCGCCTTGAGAATAATTAGCCGCATGATGGCTTTGGAAGAAATATGCACTGAGTACATACTCACCATGCAGTTCAGATCCCGGCGGACTTGACAGGTTCGCCGTTCAGGAGTAATGAGTACATGAGTATGTTATTTGCGTTTCTTCCAGCCACCACCGACAACGAGTACTTCCAGGGAGCCTGGCGCCGCTTCTTCGGCAGGTTCATCGAGAGCGGCCGGGAGAAAGCGGGCCTTTCCATCGAGCAGGCGGCGGCGTTGGCTGCCATGACCGCTGAGGAGTGGACGGCGATCGAAGCCGGCGCCTCTCTTCCGGAGACCCGGCAGCAACTCCAATCCATCGCCGATGCTCTGCATATCGAGTGGGCCCTGATGACCAGGATCGTGCTGCTGTGCCGGCAGGCCTGGGGCTGAAGTAGCGGCCGTTACTCATAACCGGATACACTCACCTCCGAGAGAGGAGGTGAGTGCAATCAAGAAGGCTGAACCATCGAAGGTAAAGAGAATGAATTTGAATGTCGAAGTCGAACTTCACAACCGCTTCAAGGCGGCTACGGCTGCCCAGGGCCTGAACATGACCGATGTGCTGCTGGAGTTCATCCAGGACTACGTAGACAAGAACTCTCCAGCCACCAAGAAGCCGAAGGGACGGCGCGGATGAAGCGCGCCGCTCTTTACATACGGGTCTCGAGCGTGGATCAGCACCCGGAGACCCAACTTTACGACCTGCGTCAGCTGGCTACCCAGCGCGGCTTCGAGATCGTCCGGGAATACACCGACCGGATCTCCGGCGCCAAGGCTAAACGTCCTGGCCTGGACGAACTGCTGCGCGATGCCCGCCGCGGCCGGTTCGATCTGGTCGTCTGCTGGGCCTTCGACCGCATCGCCCGGTCGGTGACCCATTTCCTGCAGGTGCTCGATGAGCTCAATCACCTGAAGATCGAGTTCATCTCGTTCCGCGAGCAGATCGATACGGGTGGCCCGCTGGGCCGGGCCATCGTCGTCATCGTCGGGGCTATCGCGGAGCTCGAACGCTCGCTCATCGTCGAGCGGGTCCGTGCCGGCATGCGGCGAGCCAGGCTCGAAGGCCGGCACATCGGCCGCACTCCGCTCAGCCTTGACCGGGAAGCGATTCGTCTGGAACGTACACAGGGGCAGAGCCTCCGCACGATCGCCAGGAACCACTCCGCCTCAACGGCCACGATCCAGCGTGTGCTCCACGAGCAGCCCGCCGCTCAGAAAACCGTCGAATCCCATCCTTATATCGGTGTGACAAAAGGGATGGAAAAACCTGCCGCCTAACCTCAACAAAATCAACGGCGGATCTGCCCGATCCGGCCGTGCCAAAAGGTAAACGTTGTGATACAGCCAATGGCGACATAAACTTCGGTCAGTGATTCGACCAGTCAACAACTGGCCTTCCCAGCGCGAGGGAAATAGTTCAAGCCCAATGACCTCAATGCTGGGGCACGAAGAAAATAGCTCCCCAACTACGCAGCTTCCGTCGCATACCGCGTCATCCTCTGACTGAAGGCCGAGAAGTGCGTCAATCCCTGGAGAATGTGACTGAACCACTGCGCGGGCAACGTACATGCGTAGAGCGGCGAAGGCAGAAGCCGACTTACAATCTTCTTCATGCCGGGACCACCGTCAGGCGCGCAGCGCACGTGCCCTGCAGTACGGAGATGCCATCGATCTGACCGAAAGTCTGCGCTGCGGTGGCTACCTTGCGGCCGTCACGGGATTCTGCAGCAAACGATTGATGCGTTCAAAGCAGAAGAAATGGCCCCGCTCGTCCTGTGCCTCTGCTCCCAAGGGACATCCACCGCTGAAGAGCGGCTACGGTGATCGTGTGCGGACTGATACGAGCGTCTGGGAATCAGCGTATGGAAGCTCATTCGAGTTGAGCCTCAACTTCTCAAACGATCGTGTTGCGGGAGTCTGGAGAGTAGTTGGAAACCTCACTGACTTTTCAAGGGACTCCCTTGCTTGCCCTTGTTGACACTGATTTCCAACCGGGTCGCCTCTTGATGAAGCAGCAGGTCTCGGTCAGCATTGCTCCACCGGCTTAAAAGTTGGCTGAGCCAATGCTGGGCCGCTGCATTGTTTCCTTGTTTCAAGTAATCAGCCGCCAAAGCATAATACGCCTCAAAGAGATGAACGACCGGTTCCCAACCGGCAATGGGCTGATCTCCGTTCTGAAGCCATTGCCCATACCAGTAGATTGCTCCGTCGAGATCTCCCATCTGCTGATGGATGTGGGCAATCGATTCGCGCAGGATGACCTTGGTATCGTTATCGTCGTCAGCTGTGGGCGCCTTGAGAAAAGTGAGTGCCCGGCCGGGATCGCCCGATGCGGCCTCAACTTCAGCCCGGAGCATACTGGCAAAGGCAACCTCATCCTCCACTCCCGCGTGCACACGCGGGGAGATGGCACTGAGCAGCTTGCGGGCCTTATCCACCGCGCCATAACGAGCGTAGGCCTGTCCGACTAATGCGTTGTAAGCAATGTCCTGTGGCATCGAAGTCAACTCAGCGGCGACTGCGTCCAGCAGTCTCACTGCAGCAACTCGGTGGCCTTGTCCTGCAGCGATGGCAGCGAGCATGAAGCGGACACGGGCTCGTGCGAATGGACTCGCGGCGTGTGTGAGCGCAAGCTGGTAGTGCTTCCGCGAGCTTGCATACTGGCCATGGTAGAGATCGAGAGCTCCAAGCGATTGCTCGCCTTCGGCATAGGTATCGGGACTGGAAAGCAAAGCGGAAAACACCTTGACTGCCTGTTCGCCCTGTCCAAGCTGCACAAGTGTGAATCCGTAGGCTCGATTCGTGCTGCCAATCGATAACAGGTGCGGGTCGAGTGCATAGGCCTTCTCATAGGCCTGCACGGCCTGGGACCACTGGGCCAGATTTGCGTGTGCTGTCGCAAGCTCGATGTAGAGGCCGGGGTCGTCTGGCTGCGCGTGGGCGAGCTGCTCATACACAGGCACCGACTCGGCTGCGTGGCCATGCATGCGGAGCAGGCGCGCGTAGCTGTAACGTGCGACCCAGTCGCCTGGATATTGCTCAAGATAAGTTTGGTAGAGTGCCATGGCATCCTTGATGCGCCCCTGGCTCTCCGCGCAGCGCAGGTCAATCCATTGGTGTTCGCGGTCCGTGGTGTGTGCGGAGAGCGCCAATGCCCTCCGGAACTCCGCTTCGCCCAGTGCGGGTTCATTCAGGTAGAAGCTGTAGTAGGCATAACCCAGGGCTGCATGCGCCATTGCAAAATCGGGATCGATCTGAATGGCCTTCTGGTACATGCGGACCGCATCTTCTGCTCGTGCGCGACCGAAAAGAATCGAGCCCTGCGCGTAGTCCTGAAGGGCTGCCAGGGATTTCGTTGTCACTTCTGGCAATGGCTGGTGGGTGCGGTGGATTTCCAGGCGGGATTCTCCAAGGTCACGGCGGATCTCGGTGGCAAGCGTGTCCAGAACGCCAAGGATTTGACCTTCGCTGTGCGCTGTCTCGGAGTACGTCCGGACGGCATTGCCAGTGCTGGGATCAATGAGTTCCGCAGTCACGCGATATTCGCTGCCCGCGCGGGTGATTCCGGGCGTTACGAGGGCGGGGATGTTCTCGCGCAGGCAGATATCGCGTGCAGTGAGAGGAGTGATCCGCTCATCCGGCTTCCGCGCCATCAGGCGCAGGGCAGCGGATGCCTGCAGGTGCGAATAGACGTTGACGTAACGGGACTGAGCGAAGCTCACCTCGAAGGCAGTGCCGAGCGCATTGTCAAAGCGTGGGTCCCCTGTCTCGTTGTCGAAATCGCCGATGAGAACCACATTCTGCGGACTGAAGGAAAGGACCGGGCGGCCATGGGAGAGCCAGTACCAGAGGCCGACTGCGCCGGCAGCCACCACACAAGCGAGGATGAGGCTCCACCTCCACAGGCCGCCCCATGCGCGAGTCTGCGCGGGACTGGGACGGACGGCATCTTCGATCGGCATTGGGCCGGAATCCGCAGATTGAGCGGCGGCAGGCGTTGCGTGCTCGGCATCCGGCTTCGCCGAGGGGGCAAGGAACTCTACGGGGCCGAGCAGTCGATAGCCGCGGCCTCGGACCGTCTCAATGAAGCGGGGCGATTGGGGATCATCGTTCAGAGCTTCCCGCAGCTTGCTCATCGCCGCGTTCAGGCCATCTTCAAAGTCCACAAAGGTGTCGTTGGGCCACAGGCGCTGATGCAACTCGGTGCGGGTCATCAGCTCCCCGGGCCGCTCGGCCAGCGCGAGCAAAAGACTGCGCGGCTTTTCCTGCAGGCGAATCGGACGCCCATTGCGGCTCACATCGCCCGAGCGGAGATCAAGCGTGAAGGGCCCAAATCGGAGACTTCCCTCAACAGATGCATTCGGAGCTGCCATGGCAGTCACGGAAACCCAACGAAGAGCAGTCGACGCAGTGGGGGGCCTGCGCCGGAGTAGCACAACAATAGCACAGAGACGATTGAACTGCGCTGAAAAACTGCGACCTTTCGCATTACGAATGAGTCAGTTAGCGGCCTGGAGAAAATTCAGGCAGAAATAAGATTCTGTCCATTGACCCGCTTCAGAGACCTCTCTAGAGTGCAGCCACCTGGGGGCACGACGCAGCGAGGCCGCGCCCCCTCCCGGAGGGTTCTCATGCAAGGACAAGTGGAGCGGGCGACCGCGGTTGCACCGTGGGTTGCTTCTGGATGGACTTTGTTGCGCTGGTTCTCCATGTTGCTGCTGGGCATGGCGGTGTTGCTCGGTCTGGGCTGGCCGAGGGCGCACGCAATGGGCCAGGCTCAGCCGGCTCAAGCGCAGACCGCACCGGCAAGGACGGCTGTGGTCCCCAATCCGCAGCCCGCAGCCCGGCCTGCAACGGCTGCGGAGAACGAGCACACAGCCGGAGGACCGCACGAAGGCATCCAGGTGCATGGGCATTGGGTGATTGAGGTGAAGAATCCCGATGGCACAGTCACTGCGCGCCGAGAGTTTGAGAACTCAATTCAGCCCAACGGCGCGGTATTTCTCGCTAGCTTGATTGCTGGGAACAATGCCTCAGGTAGCATTGCGGTGCTGCTAAACGGCGCGAGTACCTACTTCCTCTCCTATGGAGCAGTCACTTTTGGAGAAAGTGGCCCATGTCTACCCCTCGGGGATGTTTCAACGCCAAGCGCGTACTCCACAGGGACTACATGCGTAATTGCCGCACCGCCGAATGCGCAGGGAGCAGCCGGCTTCTTTTCGCAACTTTGCGCGTTCGCCATCGCCAACAGCGAACCTTACTGCTCCACCAACCTCGCTGTAGGCGCACCCACTGAGACTCAGAGCAATTTTGGCACAACCCAGCAAGGTCAGATTCAGCTAACCGGAAGTGTAACAGTTTCTGCAGCGAGCGGTGGCAACGTTACGGACGTGGAGACCGTATTCAGCGCATGCGGCGCTGGCTCGACAGTCAGTAACTGTGCCTACCAGGTATTGAGCAACGGGGCTAATCCGCCGGGAACGTATCTGGTTGCGATCGGCCTGTTTACCGGCAGGGCCCTGGATGGGCTGAATGGGGATCCTGCTCCAGTGTCGTACAGTCCCGGCCAAGCCATCAACGTCTCCGTCACCATCAGCTTCCAGTAGTCTCCAGCGGCGGCGAGCCATGGGTTGCGCGATGCGGAGAGGAGGCGGTATGCGGGGTTGGCGAGAGACGGCAATGGAAGCGAGCGCAAATCTGCGCAAGCGGCTGCGGGTTGCGCCTGGCCTGGCTCTGGGCCTGGCCTCGCTGCTGCTGCTGGGCTTCGCGCCGCGCGTGATTCAGGCGCAAACCGAAACTCCGCTGTACAGCTTCGCTGGACCAACGGCAGGAGACGGCTCGGAGCCCTTTGCGGGCTTGATTCAGGATTCA
>JAJXXG010000569.1 GCA_021781255.1 Acidobacteriota bacterium | reverse complement strand
CGGATTTGAGCGCCGTTACAGCGCGCGCGTACATGATCTTCTGCAAGGGCGTGACCATCACGGTTCCTGAAGACCTGGCCGCGGATGGCCCCCTGCACCTGAAGACGATTGCCGCTCCGAGCTTCCCTGGGCACGAAAGCTCAAAGGCGCGCTCTCCGATTCATCTGCTGCCCGAGGGCAATAGCCTTGGGAGCAAGGTCCAGCCTGTGCAGAAGACTCCAGCGATACACCCGAAGGAGTCTATCGGCCTGCTGAACGCCGGCTCGGTGACGGCCGATGCGATCTGCAGCACGTGCGACGATGCGGCGATTGCGCAGTCGCAGATTGGCTACTACGGAAGAGGCGAAGTGAGCGTGACGTGGAATGTGGACGGCGCAACGATGCAGCAGACGTTTGCGCTGGGGCCATCGACGGCACGGACGCTGATTGCGCATCCTCCGCCGGGCTATGTCGAGCCTGCGATCATCGTTGATCAGAGCAAGCCGTTCGATACGCCATCGCCGCTCTCGACGAAGGCGCTCGGCATGCATGCGGTCAGCGTATCGGCGGTGGTGGCGCCTGATCCCACGCTTCCGAATTTGCCGCTCGGCGTGCGGGAGACGATTGGAAAGATCGCGGGCAAGGCCGGCGGCAAGCTGGACAGCGACGCAGCGGCAACTGCAAAATCGCTGCTCAACTCGCTCTCGCCGCCGGCAGGCAGCAATCTGCCTCCGCTGAAGATCGGAGTGCTTTCGAGCTCGAACCATGCCATCGGCGGCCTCGGCCCGGTGCAATATGTGAATGACGCGATGCAGAAGGTTGCGTCGATGGTGGCGGAGTTGCCGCCCGACCAGTATGTCGCGTCGAACACGAGCCGCTACGAGGTTGTGGCGTCGGACCCATCGAAGCCCTGCAAGTTTCTGTTTCCGGTGACCAGCGGCGGCTCCTTTGAAATTGAAGACATTCAGGGGAACCTCACGCAGCAGGGGACGCAATACAGCGGCTCAGGCAACCTGATTGTCCGCCTCGCGAACGCATCGAGTGGCGGCTACGATGTTTACCCGCCGATCCCGATCCATTTCAGCGACTGGAATGTGCCGGATGGGAGCACAGTCACGTCGGGCACACTGGATGTTGCGCCGAGTCTGCCCTTGCACGCGAGTACGCCAGGATTGACGGGCACGCTGGACCACATACAGGGGCATACCTCTACGACGGGCGGCGCGGTGCAGGGCGAGGTGGATGCCACGTTGAGCGTGACGTTTCAGGATGACACGCTTCGACTGCCCGGCGTGGAGAAGCCGCAGCAGTGGTCGGGCGTGACCGCGGAGCTGCACTCGAACGGAGACTGGATCAAGGAAGGCCTCAATCTGCCCAGCTCCATTATTGGATGGAGCGCGTTTCAGATTTCGTCGAACAATGTGCGGCTGGACCTGAGCCACACGGCCGGAGATGGCGCAAGTCCGTACTGCGGATCGCTGAGCGGCGCAGACTGGGTTGGCGTCCGGTTCCCATCGCTCACCGTGGTTCCGTACACGATGGGCCTGGTTGCATCCTCTGCGTTTCAGCCTGTTGTGAACGATTGGGGCGTCATCAACGGCGGGCTGTGCGGCAGCCTCTCCACAGGGCCGTTCTCCGCGGCGCTCGATGCGGGCAAAGTCAGTTTCCAGTCTCTCAATGCATACGTCGCGCCGGGATCGGGTGACTTCAAGGCGACGTACAAAGGAATCGACATCTATGTGCCGTGGCTCGACACGCACATCACCGGTGACGGCACACTGGTATCCGGCGGCGGCAAGCAGGCATCGATCACGTTCCCAACCAACACTTCGCCTGTGACGAAGACCTACGGCAATATCAGCTTTACAGCGAAGAATCTTGAGTTCACGCAGGTGCAAGGCCTGGGCTGGGCGGTGCAGACATCCACGACGTACACGTTCAGCTCGGAGGGCAAGAAGTTCGCCGCGATTCCGCTGACGCCGTTCACGTTTGGCATGGATGGCCGCGCGTACCTTGGCAATGGCGGATCGTCGCTTGATGTGCCCCTCAGTGGAGCATCAACGCTGGGACAGACTCCGCTCGATCTTGTCTCCGCGCACATCACCGTGCCCATGCAGGGCAGTCAGGTGCTGGGCGCGCAATTCAGCACCACGGTCCACCTATCGGAGGTGATGCCGGCCGCACCGATGGTGGTGAATTATGAGATGGATTCATCGGGGTCTACGTTCACAGCGAAGGGACCAACAAATTCCGACTTCACCGTGGATGTTCCTTATCCATCAGGACAGCCGACCTCAGAGGCGCGGATTCATCCGGTCTACGCCGGGGGCGGCTCATCCGGAGGCGGGGGCGGCACCACTGAGTACTCTGGCACTGTGGATCTGAGCGAGCTGGGCGGACCGCCGTTGACCGCGCAGTTCCGGCTTGGCTACGGCAACGGTCATGACTACTGGCTGACGCGTGCAACCATCGGGCTGGGCGACACAGGTGTGCCGCTTGTTCCAGTGCCACCGATCATGAATCTCTACTCCATCTCCGGCGGCATCGGCCATAACTTTCCGCTCAACGCATTCACCGACACCGGCGATCTGAATGCGGCTACACCGGTCTACGACAATTCGTTCCTCTTTATGGCCGGAATGCGCGTAGGCATGCCCGACCACTTTACGTACACACTGGATGGCGACCTCACGATTAAAGCGACGGGTCAGGATGCCGGCGCGCGCATGGACTTTCACGCGTGGCTGCTGAAGCCACCGGACCAGGGAAACGGAGATTTCCAGGGTTACTTTCAGTACGCCGGCAGCAGCTTTGACGGGCGGCTGTGGGGCCATCTCTCGTTCCTGAATAATCTGGCGTATATCGACCTTGGCAACAGCGCCAGTAACGCCGCGGTGGATCTCCACTTTGGCAAGGGGCCATGGCACATTGACGCCGGCAAGAAGGAGGGCCCGCGCGTGCGCGGTCACTTCCTGGTCTCCGATGCGGATATGTACTTCATGCTCTCGGACCAGGGGCTCTCGATGGGCGGCGGCGTAAACGTCGATCTTGATGTCGGCGACGACTCCGTGGCTTCGGCATACGTGCGCGGGAGCATCGATGCGGGCGTGACCATTACGCCGCAGCCGCACATATCCGGAGATTTCTCGGCCAACGCGAGCGCGGGCGTATGCGCGGCCGGCGTGTGCGTTTCTGATTGGGTCAGCGCGCAGATTCACGCAGAGGCGATGCCCCTCGATTTGAACGCCAGTGCCTCCCTGGGGCTGCCGTGGCCGCTAGGCAGTGTTTCCTTCTCGGTGCATCTATGATGAACTGTCTTCGCAAGTCCCTCATCCTCGCCGTGCTCGTTGCAGTGCTGCCGCTACGCGGCGGCTCACAAGAGAATTCGGGCGCTGCCTTCGCGGTCTCCGATGGGAAGGGGACGATTCAGCTGCTGTGGTTTCCACCTGCCTCGCAGTGGCCTGCTGGCGGCTGGCGCATTCTTGATTCCAGCGGCAGTGTAGTTGTTCCTCATGTTGGCCTTGGCGATGAGGCCGCCATGAGCGCGTTGTCCATTGAAGATGCCGATGCGATTCGCCGACTTCCGGCCGTGCTCAGCAAACCAGCGGAAAATGCGAAGCAGATGAGAAACCTCGTCAATCTTCTCGGGCTGCGCGCCTTCAGCGAGCCCGGCTATGCACGCGCGCTTGGCCTGGCTGCGACGGTTTCCAATGCCGCATCCGGCGCACGCACCTACACGATTGAGGGACTGGATGAAACGGGCAATGGCACGGATGTGAAGCTGGTGACCGCTGCGGTGGATGCTGCGCAGGCGACGCCGCTGCCGCCCTCGCCGGATGGACTCAAGGCTAAGGTGAGTGCGCAGGGCGTTGCGCTTTCGTGGAATCCACCGGCGGAGGATCGCACGCTGCCGGTGATCGCGAGCGCGGTGGAACGCGGCGGAAGTTCAATCAGCGCGAAGCCGTTCGTGGTGGGCACGCGATGGAATCCGAACGTAGAGCTGGTCGTCGATCGCAACGCGATGCCGAATTCGATGGCGGATTATAAAGTCTACGCGGTCGATGCCTTTGGACGGCGCAGCCAGCCGGCGGCGATTCGAATCTTCTTCCCCGATTTTCGCGCGCTGGCTCCACCTGCTCTCGTGAAGGCTGCCGCATCTCCCGGCATCATCGTTGTGACGTGGGCGGCGGAATCGCGGCCGAACCTTGCCGGCTACGTGGTTGAACGGGGTTTCATGGCAAACGGTCCGTGGGAGACGCTGATGAGCCAGGCGTTGCCGACCAGCACGTCACAGTATGAAGATGACTCGGTGCGCGGCGGGACTACGTACTACTACCGCGTGCGGGCCGTCGATTCGCGAGGCGACATTGGACCTCCCAGCGCGACTGCGAGCGGTGCAGCGGCGAACACGAGCGCGCCGCCCCAGGTTTCAGGACTGGCGGCCGACGCGGGGCAGACGCGCGTGAGGCTCACGTGGAAAGCTGTCGCGTTTCCGGTGGCGGGCTACTTCGTAGAGCGACGCGGCCTGAATGGCACGACTCCCGCGGCGAACTGGGTTCGGCTCAATCCTCATGCCATACAGGAGCCGCTCTATGACGACTACATTGGAATGACTTCAGGATCTTCGCTCGAATATCGCGTGGTCGCCGTCGCTCTCGACAACGCTGAAGGTCCGCCCAGCTCGAGTGTTCAGATCACGCTCGCCGATCGAACGGTGCCGGGACCACCTACGATCACCGGCATCAGCGGACAAGGTGGAAGAGTGACGCTGACTTTTTCTCCCGCCGACCCGGAAGAGCGGACGGCGCAGTTTCTTGTCCTTCGGTCCGGCGCTGCGAAAGATATCGGCGTCGTTCTCGGCGATCCGCTTGCGGCTGCCTCGCGGCAATACCAGGATCTGTATGTCAGTCCCGGCGAGACGTATTTCTACCGGCTGGTTGCAGTGGACGCGGCTGGCAATCGGAGCGATCCCACTCAGCCGCTGATTGTCCGTGTTGGCTATCCCGAGATTGCGAGGCCGAATGCTCCACTGCTCAAGCACGGCAGCACGCCATCGCCGCATCTTCTGATTCAATTTGATCCACCCCCGGCGGGCCTGAGCGTTGTGGTGGAACGGCAGGAATCATCCAATGCGGGCTGGATTCGCGTGGCCGGGCCGCTGGATGGCGCGTCCACCTCCGACTTTCCGCCGGCAGGCAATACTGCAGTGCGTTATCGAATTTCGTATGTCACGCGCAACGGCCATACCGGCGAGGCGAGCGCGGAGACGCCTCTATCGAGCGCAACAGAATGACACGATGCCAGGCAAAAAGCGGCCTCACGCGTTGCCCTTAAAACGCTCACGAGTGGATGGCGATGATGCCCTACTGAATGGCGATGGCGACAGCTTCCGAGCGGTCGCTGGCCTGCAGCTTATCGAGGATGTGATTCACGTGATTGCGCCGAGAGCAATTGCGTTGAGCGGGATGTGCCGCGGCGGGATATGTCGCGTCTTGCCCGTCTTCGTCTTGGGCAGAGAAATCAGGCGGCCTTTCGAAAAAAAGAACGAGAATTCTTACCCCTGGGTACTCGCCCAATTCCGCAGCTCTGAGTCTCTGCACCAATCCGCTTCATTCCGCACCTGGCAACAACCGAGGCTGGTTGCTAAGAAGCGGCGTACGTTGGAAGCACGCATTGATATCGTCGTGAAACCCTCGGAATGCGGAGCCCTCGAAGCCCGCTGAACGCCACCTTGCAATTCATTGTTATGGCTTCCCCAGGGCGGTTGCGGAGGAGCCAGCTTTACAGGTCGGCGCTGGCCCTCCCTCGACCCGGCCAGCACACTCTATCCAGCCCATTGGGGCACCTTCCAAGCCGCCGGTCGTTGTGGCTTGGGTACATCATCGGACTTCCGCCCCCGACCCACCCGGCTCCCTGCATCTAGTCCGCCGGCAGCAAGGCGGTGCGTTCACCTCTCCTTCATCTGCTTCCTCAATTCCTCTCCTTGCCGCAGCACTTCCATGCGAGACCTCAACCGTCACAGGCGCGCCGCGCGGGCGAAGCAATGCACGCTTGGGGACGCCTTTTTGCTGTCTGTCTCGGCGTGATTCGACGCCACTCAACCAGGCAACTCAACCAGAAGCACTAATATGAACGACTCTATCTCCTCTCTCACTCCGTTTTCAGTTCTTCCGCCGGCGGCCCGTCCGGCCGGTCCTGCCTCGGTGGCGGCGCTCCGCGCGATGCTCACCAATTCGGTTCCTTCAGCGCACACGCGCCGCGCCTACGCGAAGGCGTTCGACGATCTACTGGCGCTGTCCGTACGCACCGGCCAGCCGATCAGCTGGCAGCTGTTCCAGCAGTTCCGCTCGGAGATGGTAGACGCCGGTCTGGGCGGCTCCACCATCAATGTTCGCCTGTCGGGGGTGCGCAAACTGGTGAACGAAGCCCGCGAGAATGGCCTCGTCGATCCGTCCAGTGCAGGGCGCATCATCTCCGTGCCCAATGTTCCTGCGCAGGGCGTCCGTCTGGGCCAGTGGCTCACCGTTGAGCAGGCCAAAGAGCTGCTCGCGGATCTCTCTCCGATTACGAGCTACACAGTTACGACAGCACGCAGAACGTCGCAATTCCTATAACTGCATGATTTATAGAGGGTTGTTATACATCGCTGCACAGGTCCGCCGAACCGTTAGCAGACTGTTACGCTTCTGAACCCTTTCGAAGTGAGAATTGCTGCCTCGATTTCGAACGTACGGTGACCAGCCTGTTGGAAAGGGCCGTACCTGTCGATAACTGCACATGAGCCAGCAGTCGGGACAAAACCGGGATCTTGGTATTACACAGGAAACGAGTGAGTCGGTATGGCTGAGATTGGTACCGTCTGGACTGATCCAAGTAAACAAGAGATTCACATAGAATGCCCCTCAGGCAGCCCCCCGCCCGGACGATCTGATGCCAGGACTCCTCCGAGGCACTGGCATTCCACTTCGCGACTCCAAAAGCCGCTTGTTTGCTTGTTTGGTCACTGGGAATGGGATTACAACGATATCCCGAGAGAAATCTGGGAGGCCGCTGTTCCGATTGTCATGCGGCGCATGCGTCGTCTCTATAGGAATGGCTTTATTCGCGCGGGTCATGACCGACCTGTCGAATGTCAAGGGGTAAATGACTTAAATGAGCATGCGATGATTCACGCATCCTAAACAGCGTGTAATTGGCTCGCTCGTTCTCGGAAAAGGGGCTTTGTGAAGTTTCAACCAAGTCTCACCAGCAGCGCGGACTGTCAACTTTTGCCAACAGCCCGACCCACTCAAGGATTTGGCAAGCCGCTCAGTGAGCGCTTCGGCGGAGATTATCACCCACAGGCTTGCCGACCATTGCAAGGGAACTTTAACTTCTCTCGAATGTATCTTTCAGAGATGGACGAGGATTGCGAAATGGACCCCACGAAAAGACAAGTCTTGTCGAGCGGGAGCGCCATGGCGGTCGGAATGATGTGTTTACTTCTGGGTATTGCGATGTCTGCTCACGCGAGCCAGGAAGAGGACGTTAAAGTAACACGCCACGTCAAAGGCAGAACGATCATCTCAGAAGAATCACCCAGGGCAGAGCTGCGCATTCCGAAAGGGTTCCGGTTCATTGGCGATCAACAAATAAATCTTTATGGAAATGCGGAAGCAGAGCAGTATGTATTTGTGCGGTCGGGCGCTGGCAATACTGCAGAAAGATTCTACCTGCTGCAGTTTGAGCATTTTCTTCCGACGAACAACCTCACTTACAAGTACGACTCCATGCAGACGAAGCAAATAGGCGACATGCAATTCATCTATGACGTGAAAAGCTTCTCTGATCTTGCGGCCACTCTGGCGGAAGATCAGGCCTCGGATGGTGCAGCATTGGAACGTTTGCTTGCAAAACACAACCTTTCTCTTCCGCATAAGTCTGTTCTGGTCCGAATGGTCCATTTTCCGTCGGCCGATCACCGAACGGAGTTGCTGATTTTGTACGGAGAGGCTTTGCCGCTTAATAGCGATGTCCCTATGGGCAAAGGCCGGGTCCGCCTCGATACAGAATCGCCAAGAACTGCACAGACATTTCTCGAACACGCACGCCAGGCGCTTGTCGTTCGAAGGCGGTGAAAGCACTGCTGACCTCGCGAAAGATCTGTTTACCAATCCTGGTTTCAAGTGTCGATTTCAGGCCAACGCACTCATCCAGAATGGTTCGCCTCGGAAAGACCAGGATAGGGTTTGGCAAACGGGTACCGCACAGTGAACTCCACCTTGTCGCGGTAGGGACGATCATCGCTGACCGCCCCCCGCACAGA
>JAJXXG010000636.1 GCA_021781255.1 Acidobacteriota bacterium | reverse complement strand
CGAGCATGACCGGGGATGCGCATCCGCACTATCCCCCTGTGATGCTGGAGGAGCTGACAGGAAAGACGGTGCTGCTGGTGGGCCACGGCGCCATCGGCAAGGAGATCGAGCGCATGCTTGCGCCATTTCATGTGAAGATATTGCGCATTGCACGCAGCGCGCGCACCGAGCCGCAGGTCCACGCGGCGAGCGAACTCGACCGCCTGTTGCCGATGGCTGAAGTGGTTGTGCTGATTCTGCCGCTGACGGAGGAATCGCGCAGGCTGATCGGGAGGCGGCAGCTTGCGCTGCTGCCGCAAGGCGCATTGCTGGTGAATGCCGCGCGCGGGCCGGTTGTGCAGACGGATGCGCTGGTGGAGGCGCTGCATGCAGGCAGGATTCGCGCAGCCTTAGACGTGACCGATCCAGAGCCACTGCCTGAAGGCCATCCGTTGTGGAGCTGCCCCAACCTGCTCATTACGCCGCATGTTGGCGCATCGAGCCCGCAGTTTGCGCGGCGCGGGCTGAAGGTAGCCGCGGACGAACTGAGACGCTACATGCACGGCGAACCGCTGCGCAACGCGGTGCAGGTTGCAGTGTGATGCAGCGGGGATGAGTCTGCGAAGCCGCATTCTGCTTCTTAATCGAGATCGCTGGCTGGCGATGGCGACGCTGATGTGAGCGCTGCATCTTGTGTAAAGTTTATTCCGGTTTCGCTGGCAGCTACTTCGGCGCGACGCCAATCGCGCAGGCCCAGCACGGCCAGCGCCACGAGGGCCGCATAGAGCAGGGCAGTGGGCCACAGATTCTTGTAGAGATACTCGCCTATATATACCAGGTCAACAACGATCCAGAGCCACCAGTTTGCCGTGTGTTTGCGCGCCTGCCACCAACTGGCCACCAGGCTGAAGCTCGTGAGCGTGGCGTCAAGATACGGCAGCGCTGCGTGAAGGCGCTTTGCCAATTCACCCAGCGCGAAGCTGCCCGCAACGCCGGCGACAACGGCAAGCAGCAGGCTCGATGCAGCCAGCGGAACGATGCGCACCTCGCCCTCTTCGCGCACGCCGCGCCACCAGTGCCACCATCCGTAGAGCGTGAAGGCCAGAAAGAAAATCTGCAGGAGCGCATCAGAGAGCAATTGGGCACGGTAAAAGACGATGAGGTAAATCACGTCTGCGGCGAGAACCACGGGCCAGCAGAGGAGTGTTCTTCGCGTGGTGAGCCAGATGCCCAGCACCGTGGTGATGGTGCCGGCGAGCTCAAGCCAATGCGCGGCAAGATAGTTGGCGATGGTTGCCCAGCTCATTACTTCGACGCCTCCTGCGAGTGCCGGCGCGCGCGAGCCCAGCCGCGCAACGCATCCAGAAGCCGGCTACCTGAGTCACGAAACCACCGCGCATGTCCCAGCAGATAGTCATCGCTGGCCTGCTTCGCTTTCATGGGGGAATGCAGCGCGCCAAGAAAGTAGTCCGCCTCAGTGAGCGCGAATTCTGCATGGCACAGGGCAGTCATTGGCGCGATGGCCGCCGCTTCCTCGGCGCTGAGGGTGCGCTCGCTCTCATAGCCGTCGAGCAGAGCGAACAGGTGATCGAGATGCACCGGAACATCATCAGGCTGCGAGGAAGGCTGCACCAGCGCCAGCCACTCGACAATGTTGCGCTCAATGGCCTGCGCCAGGTCGTGTGCCGCGTTGGTTCGATCGGCCAGGCCAAAGTCGATGATGGTCGTTGCCCGCGCATTGTCGCCCGCATTGCTCCAGAAGAGGTTCGATGCATGCAGATCGTTGTGCGTCCACAGGGGAGCGAGCGCGGGCAGCAGCGGCAGGAGCTCCGCGTGAAAGGGAGCAAGCAGTTCCAGCACATTGGCGCAGTGAGCGCGTGTTGCCTCATGGGCGGCAAGAGAAGGCCGGGCAGCGAGATAAAGCGCCATCGCATGTGTGGGATCGGAGGATGCAAAGATGGAGAAGCTGGCCACAAGCGGGCGTACCTTGCGCGGCGGCGCGGCGAATCCGATTGCGGCATTGTGGATCCGAGCCAGAGTCTGGCCTGCAGAGTGCGCATGCGCCGTTGAACGAAATGGCGTCCACGAGAGCGCGTCTTCGTAGAGGTCCAGGCCTGCGGGTCTCTCGTGTACTTCGTAGGTCCACTCGCCGATTTCGATTGCCGTCTGGCCGTCACGAGAAGTAAAGACCTGCGGCACTGCTGCGCCGTGCGCGCGCAGATGCTGCATGAAGCGATGCTCCTCGACCAGGCCCTCGGCGTCGCGTACCGAGCGGTGATGCCGCTTGACGAAGACAGGTACGTTGGTCGTGGCGACAACACTGGCCGCAGAAAACGGCCGTGGGCTCATGGACAGGATTGTAACTGCCTCGCCGCAGGCGGGAAACAGGCCGAGCAGCGCGCGCACTTCATCGAGGGCAAGCGGCGGCCAGTCGGGCTCCACCAGTGTGCCATCCATTCCGTGCGCTTTGACTGCGGTACTCATGTGAGCCTGCTCATTCCTTCATTCACTTCGGCAACGTGCAACTAGAAAGTGTAATGGGCCGAGAGCCTCACCGTCGCGGGCGCTCCCAGGTGGATGAATGTGTCGCCATAGCTTGCGCCGGTGTCTTTCCAGTAGCGCTGATTGAACACGTTGTCCGCATAGAGTCTGAGTGTGACACGGCCGCTTTCACCGCCGGGAGTGTAGCGCGCGCCGAGGTTGAAAAGGTTGTAGGCATCCACGCTCACAAGGTCGTCGCGCGTGGCCTGCTTGCGGCCCGTGTAGCTCCAGCCGGGCATCAGATGCAGTCCGCGCGTGTGTGGCAGCAGCATGTCCGCGAATACGGTTGTGTGCAGTCGCGGCACGTTGATTACCTGCTTGTTGTCAAAGGCGGGCGTGCCGGTATTGCTCGATGTAGCCTGCATGGCTGTTGCCGACGCGGTGAGCTGCAGCCAGGCGGCGGCCTTGCCCTGCGCATTCAGCTCAATGCCGTTGTGTGTTTCGTGTCCCGCGGGCTCAAAGCACAAATCGCCTGGAATGACGTTGGCCGGGCAGAAGCTGTCGGCTGTTTGGATCACGCGCGGATAGAAGAAGGGCTGGCGCATGCGGAACAGCGCTGCCGTCAGCAGAACCGTGTGCTGGTACTTGACGCCGACCTCAGATTGCCGCGTGAAGAAGGGGTCGAGGAACTGGCTTGAGTTGTCCACCCACCAGGGCGCCTGCGGGCCCAGCGAGAGCAGCACGCCGTAGTTGCCGTAGAACGTGATGTCCTTGATGGGCGTGTAGGTGGCCCCGTACTGCGGCAGCCAGAGCGTGTGCGGCTTTGTGTAGTTGAAGTCGCCCACGCGGACATAGCGTCCGCCGGCCACGAGCGCTACGCCGCCGGGCAGGTGCATTCGATCCTGAATGATGCCTGATGCCTGGTGGTTGAAGTCCGCGAGCGTGGCCGGACCCGCGTTCTGATAAGGACTCTCGGGCGCGAAGGCAATGTTGGGCTGATTGATGTTCTCCACGCCCAGCGCGGTGTAGACGATGGTTGGCGACAGGTCCACGGAGCGGTGGAAGAGCGAACCTCCGCCGACGATGTCGTGAGACACCTCGCCCATTTCAATGTGGCCCTGCACCAGCGCTTCGCCGACGGCGTTGATGCGCAGCTCGCCGGGGCTGCGGTAGTTGTAGATCTCGTAGCTGCCATCGGGGCAAAAGAAGTAGTAGGGCGAGTCCGGGCAGAGCGAGTTGCCATTTACGTCGAGCGCCGCGCCGTAGGGCCAGATTACGTTGTCGTCGATGAGCGAGTGGCTGTAGGAGCCGCCGATGCGAGCGGACCAATGCGCGTTGAACGTGTGATTCAGACGCGAGCCCGCATTGAATACGTCGAAAGTATTCGGCTTGGACCATGACTGGAAGCCCAGCATCACGGAGGGGTAGACGCGCGCTGGAATCGTGGCGCCGCCGAGCAACTGGTAGCCGGCCTCGGAGCGCTGGATGCGATGCTGGTACTCGAAATCGGCGAAGAGATTGGTGTCGGGGCTGAGGCGGAACTCGCTGTCCAGCGCGCCGACGCCGCGCCAGCCATCCGCGTGCTGCACATACGTGTGGATGTTCTCACCGGCGATGTTGAGACGAAGGCCGGGCGCGAACTTCGCGTGGAAGATGTGGCCCATGTCGAGCGCGCCGTAGGATGTTCCGCGGTGGTCCGTGGCCATGTCGAAGGCCGGGCGCTGCGTTGCATTCGGCTCTTTGGTGACGTAGTCGATGAGCCCGCCTGCCGAGGCCACGCCGCTTTCCAGGCCTGCGATGCCTTTCACGAGCTCGACGCTCTCCTTATTTTCAAGCGGAACGTCCTGCTCGCCGGCGATGGTCATGCCGTTAATCTGCAGCGCGGTGGCCAGGTCGATGGGGAATCCGCGAATCTCAAAGTCGCCGTAGT
This sequence comes from Acidobacteriota bacterium, assembly GCA_021781255.1. The sequence goes on along the minus strand of JAJXXG010000636.1, from coordinate 3,894 downwards.
AGCCAACGGGTGCGTAGTCCTCGCCGACTGACGCGTCGTTCTTGACCACGTCAGAGAGTACGCGCGCCATCTGGTCATTGAGCACGGCGCGGCTCACCGCCGTGACTGAAAGCGGCGTCTCCTTGAGCAGCGTGCCGTCCAGGTTGCCAGCGGTTACAGCGCTGGTGAGGTAGTCGTCTTTCGCCTCGCCATGGACGACCACGGTGGTGGTCACGGGCGCGGGCTTCTGCGCGGAGGCAGTCGGAGTTGTTTCTTGAGATTTTGGCGCGCTCGCCTGCGCCTGGCCCTGCGGAAACGCGCGGAGTGGAATAACAAGGCAGCAAAGGAGGGCAAGCCCCGTCGCCAGCAGGCCGCTCACGGGCCGGAACTGTCGGATGCATGAACGGGATGAACGAGAGTTGAGTGCGATGAAAGCGGCTGCGCGTGTTGACATGAATTCCCCTTGCTTCAACTGCATGAAACAGGAGAACTCGCGCGTCGATTGGAGAAGGCCGTTCGCTTCGGAAACTTCCCACGCCGGTATTATCCGGATCGGGTTCGAGGGTATTTCTCAGCCCCGCTTTGCGGAGCACCCCTGTTTCAATATTCCCATTGAAGCACTCACCGTGCCGAAATGCAAACGGGTCTGCCGCATTGCAGGACAAGGGAAAACCTCATCCCAACCGCTCGGCAAGCGGAGCATGGGGTTGCCGAGCGGAGCAAGCGTAAGGGCATCCAAACTCTGCCGGTTGATGGCGTATTATTTTCCAGCGCCTTCCTTCAGCGTCACAATGCGGTCCACGCCGGGCACGGTAAAGTGCTCGACTTTGCCGCTGGGCCAGTGGATCTCAATGTCATCCACTTTGGCTGCCTGTCCCAGGCCGAAGTGCGGGCGAGGATCGTTGCTGGAGAGATAGCTGCCGCCGCTCAGCACGTCTTCGCGCTGCTTCATTCCGTTGGCGGTCAGGTACACGGTGGCTCCGACGGCATCGCGCGGGCTTTTGGGTCCACCCACAAGCTTCAGCTCAAGCCAGTGATTGGTGTCATTGCTTACGTCTTTGAGCAGCACAGGGTGGCCATCCATCACGTTGATGACGGCGTCGAGCTTGCCGTTGTTGAACAGGTCGCCCTCGGCCAGGCCCCGGCCTGCAATCACCACCGCCAGCCCCGTGCCCTCGACCGCAGGAACCGGGTCGAACATCTTGCCGCCCATGTTGCGGAAAAGCATGGGCCTCTGTTTCCAACTGGTGCCCCAGTTGTATTTGTCCGCTTCCGGATAGACGTGCCCGTTGGCCATCAGCAGATCTTTCCAGCCATCGTTGTCATAGTCCATGAAGGCATCTCCGAAGCCCAGAAACGGCACCGTGATTTCGCCCAGTCCCATGTGATAGCTGACATCTGTCATGTTTGCGTCGCCCTCGTTGTGATAGAGCGGCTTGTAGCTGTCAGAGAAGGCGGTGTCAAACACATCGACCATGCCGTTGTTCTCGTAGTCGCCCACGGCAATCCCCATGGAGGCTGTTTCCTGCCCTGCTTCATTCACGGCAAAGCCGGAGGCGTAGCTTACGTCGTCGAAGGTGCCGTCGCCTTTATTCAGATACAAATAGTTGGGCGTAGAGTCATTGCCCACCAGCAGGTCCGGCTTGCCGTCGTTGTTCACATCGGCGAAGACGGCGCCGAGCCCGTAGTAGCCTGCCTTGTCGGCCACGCCGGCCTTTTCGCTCACGTCGGTAAAGGTGCCGTCGCCATTGTTGTGGAAGAGGTGGTCGGGCTCGCCCTGCAGGCCCCTGGGGCCGCAGGCCACTGGCTCGCCGCGGAAGGTGCAGAATGCGTTGACGGCGCCGTTTTCATCGCTTCTGGGCAGGTTGTTGCGATCGTAGTGCAGGTAGCCAGCAACGAACAAATCCAGCTTGCCATCTCCGTCGTAGTCGCCCCAGGTCACGCCGGTGGACCAGTTGCCGAGTGTCACGCCTGCCTTCTCCGCCACGTCGGTAAATGTGCCGTCGTGGTTGTTGTGGTAGAGGCGGTTCTTGCCCCAGTTCGAGACGTAGATATCCGGCCAGCCGTCATTGTCATAGTCGCCGATGGCCACGCCAAAGCCCCAGCGGTCATTAGTCACGCCGGCCTTGGCGGCCACGTCGGTAAACGTGCCGTCGTGGTTGTTATGGAAGAGCGCGGCGTGCGGCGGCGTTTCCTTGCCGTCGAGCGCGTTGAAGGTGGAGCCGTTCACCACGTAGATGTCGAGCCAGCCGTCGTTGTCATAGTCGATCAGTCCCACACCGGAGCCTTTGGTTTCGACGATATATTCCTTGGCCGGGCCGCCCATTTTGTGGGTCCAGTGGGTCAGGCCCGCCTTCTCCGAGTCGTCCTGAAAGACGATGGGCCCGGTCTTTACAAAGCCGCCCGCAGTGATGGGGCGGTGCTGGGCGTCCAGTTGCAAAGGATGGGGAGAGCTGGTTGTCTGGCCGCCGGCGGCTGCAGGCTGGGCGCTCTCAGCAGTCTTTTCAGTTTGCTGCCCTGAGGGAACAGCACCGGGAGCTGCGACTTGCGCAGAGAGAAATGTGGGAATTCCTGCCGCCATCAGGCCCCAGAACGTAGTTGCACGCAATGCCTCGAACATGGCTGTCAGTATACGAGGTGAGACAGGGGGGAGTATCGCCCGAACGGTCGATTGCCGGGGGCGTGATGAGCTTGCAGCGCAAGCCTGCGAACCGGGCCGGGTGACTGCTTGGGCGGCGTGGATTTGTGACGCCGGTGGAAGATTTTCTCCGTCACGTCTTCCGCCATTGCGGGTGAGGCGGTCCGGCGATATAACCTAGGCAGTACATGGATTCCCCTTCCCCAACGCCGCAGCGACGCGGAATGGAGGCGTTTGCCTCACGCGACTTCAGGCGATATCAACTGGCGCGCAGCGCCGTGATTCTGGGCGCTGAGGCGCAGGCGGTTGCGGTTGCGTGGCAGGTTTACTCCATCACCCACCGTGCGCTGGACCTCGGTTACACGGGGTTGGCGCTGTTTCTGCCGGGACTGCTGTTTCTGCTGCCCGCGGGCCATGTGGCAGACCGCTTCGACCGGCGGCATGTGATCATGCTGTGCTATGGATTGCAGGTGTTCTGCACGCTGGCGCTGGTGGAGTTTGCGCGCGCCGGAATGCATCGCGTTTTTCCCATTTACGCGGTGCTGTTTCTGGTGGGCACGGGCCGGGCGTTTTCCGGACCGGCCAGCTCGGCGCTGATTCCGCATCTGGTTCCGGAGCAGCATTTTGTGAATGCGGTGACGTGGGGCGGCGCTATTTTTCAGTTCGCCAACATGACCGGGCCGGCGCTGGGCGGGCTGCTGTTCACATTTCCGCTGGCGAGCCTGCTGCCGGGCACAGAGCTTGCCGGGCCAGGGATTGTCTACGTCTTTACCCTGATTACGCTAGCGTGGTTTCTGGTGCTGGTGGGCAGCCTGCAGGTGCGGCCGGGGCGCATGGAGCACGAGGCGGCCTCGTTGCAGGTGCTTCTGGCCGGCTTCCAGTATGTCCGGCGTTCGTCTCTGCTGCTGGGGTCGTTTTCGCTGGACCTGTTTGTGGTGCTGCTGGGCGGGTCAGTGGCGCTGATGCCGATTTTTGCGAATGAAATTCTCCACACCGGTCCGCGCGGGCTGGGCATGCTGCGTGCGGCTCCGGCGGTGGGCGCGCTGGTGATGTCGCTGACGATGGCGCGGTTTCCCATCAGCCGCAAGGCAGGCAAGCGGCTGTTTATCTGTGTGGGAATCTACGGCGCGGCCATTGTGATTTTCGCGCTGTCGCGCAATTTGTGGCTTTCGATGGCGGCGCTGGCCGCGAGCGGCGCGGCGGACATGATCAGCGTGATTATCCGCGGCTCGCTGCTGCAACTGGCCACTCCGGCGCAGATGCGCGGACGGGTGAGC
>JAJXXG010001052.1 GCA_021781255.1 Acidobacteriota bacterium | reverse complement strand
CACGACCACCCAGAGAAGTATCTGCCCCACATTTGCCGCCGGCCCCGGTGGGACCGCGGCAACCATCGTTGCTAATTCGGCCGTCGCGCAGGTCAAAGTCATGATTTCAATCCTGCCTTGTCTCCGGATTCATGCCATCCCGATCCGCGGCGGGCGGCGACGGCCATGCCACGGCGGCTCTCGCTGATGCGGAGATCGGCGATGCGTTCGCGGCAGCGCGTGTACTCTTCAAAGGCCCACAAAGCCAGTTGATCGATTCGCGCGTCGAGCGCTTCGTTCTTTGCCTGCGGCGAAAGCTCGCGCAGGAGCGGCCGTAGCTGAAAGACGAATTCGACGGCCTGGCTCGGGGTCAACTCCTGCACCGCGCGGATACGCAGGATATCGGCCATTGATGCCTTTGCGGCATCTGCTTCCATCCCGCCCAGCACCTGATCGAGAAGGATGGCAAGATTCTCGCGCAACGTGTGCCCGACCGGATTGCGGAAGGAATCCTTCTCTGCGCTGAGAAAGCGCACCGTTTCCTCGGAGTAGCACTCCAAAGCACGCGCCAGCCAGCGATCCAGGATGGTTTCCATCACTCGTCCCGCATTGCGCCTCAGCGACCGCAGAGCTGGCGGACAAGGACCCGAAGTTCCTCGTCCGACTTCGCGTCGATGTCCCCCGGCTTGAAGAACGGATAGGTTCGCGAAATGATGCGCCCATTAGCGCTTTCAATCTGGAAGCGGAAGACCTCTCCCTCCTGAACCTGCTCATCGAACAGAACTGCGCAGCCGGGAAACTCTGCGCCGGCTGCTTGCTGAATGCGTTCTCTACAGTCCATAGAATCATTCCCCTTGCGTTGATTACTGCTATAAAGCTAAACGCATCCGGCCGGCTTGGGTAATCCCGCCACTTTGCAGGCCCCCTTGGCAGGCCCGGATGGAAATAGCTCATACATCCTGTCGGCGCTGAAGGTGGTTTCCCTGGTGACTTTGCGCACCATGGGAGCAATCCCGTAGGACTCGTAGTAAGTACGGATGTAACGGACCAGCTTCCAATGGTCGTCCGACATATCCGTCACGTTTTCGCTCAGAGCGAAATCCTTGGCCACATCTTCATTCCAGACCTCGGGATCCTGTAAAAAGCCATCCTCATCGACCTCGTAGGTTCTTCCGCTGACTTTATATTCCGGCACTGCTCTATATCCTCCATTCCCTATGTTTGACTCCGCACCGCAGTTATCTTCGTCTATCTCACAGCCGCATCGGGATGTCTCCCAGGTTGGTATCGTCTACCGTGCTGATCTTTTCCACGATCTTGGCCACTGCGTCTTTCTTGATTTCCAGAGAGTAGGAGTGGCTATCGGGCAGGTCGTTGAACCAGAAGTCGCCGTATGCATCCGTCTCCACTTTGCGGGTCGCGCCGTCCGCATCCTTCAGCGTGCAGGTTGCGCCAATCACAACTTCCTTCTCCACCGGATCGTAGACCGTGCCAGCAACGAACTTTCCGGGCACGTTCTTGTAATAGACCCGCCCTTCGCCGCAGCCATTATCGAGAGGCTTGGCGCCGGCCAGCAACTCGGCCATCTCCGACTCTTCGCCGTAGCGCAAAGCATCGGTCGGGCATGCGTCGACGCAGCGCGGCAGGTCCCATCCATCGTCCATCAGATGCGAACAGCCGGTGCACTTCTGCGCGATATTCAGATTGTCGTTGAAGTAGATACTCTGGCTGGGGCAGGCATCGGGGCACAGCTTGCAGCCGGTGCATTTGGCCGGATCGATGACGATCATGCCATCCTCGCGCCGGTAGATTGCATCCGCCTTGCAAGCCGTCATGCACTTGGCGTCGTTGCAGTGCGTGCACATGGTGGGCGTGTACGTCACCTTCACCTTGGGCACTGTTCCGCGCACTTTTTCGTTGAGCTTGATCCAGAACTGGCCGTAGTCCGGCTGTGGTCTGGCATAGGGCATCCAGTCGTTGGCCACATGCTCGTCCTTGCACGCGATCTGGCAACAGTAACAGCCGTTGCACACAGAGAGATCGAGGAGAAAAGTTTTCATTTTTCCGCTCCTTCCTTGACGACCCAGGCATCGAAACGCAGCCCTGCGCCCTTTTCATAAGCTCTTTCGAAGGCCGCGGGGTTCGCCGCGCGCCATTCGGCCCACTCCTCCGGCCTGATCTTGCTCACTTCGACCAGGTAGGCGCTGGTAGCCTGACCGACGCAGTTCTTTGAAGTGGTTCCGGTTGGGGAGATGGTGTTGATGGCGCCGCCGCGATCCACTCTGCCCAGGATGATGGGATCGATGCGCGCTCCGTGGTCGATGTAGGCCACGCCGGGACGCAGGCGCTCGGTTACATACGCGCCGCCCAGCACGATGCCGCGTTCATTGAAGATTTTGATGATCTCTCCGTGCTGAATGCCGCGCTTGGCGGCCTCGGAGGGATGCAGCCAGATCGGCTCGTATTTATAGCCGTCGGGACCGGTAACTTTGCAGGTGGGCGCTTCGCGCGTCCAGGTGATGTCGTCGCACTGGGAATGCACTCTCCAGCGCCCATGGTTTGACATGAGAATCAGCGGAAATTCCTTGGCCCGGGGACTGGAGAGACGCTCGTCGTGCATCTCGCTCTTCTCAATCCACTGCGGACTGGGCGGGCGCTCCTTGTCGTCGGGGAAGTGCTTGGCCAGCCGCTCGGAGTAGAACTCGAGCTTCTTTGACGGTGTCCCCAGCCCATTTTTCTCCGGATCGTCATGAAATTTTCTGAAGCCGGGTACATCCTTCTCCCAGTCCTCGGCCGTGTTGTAAAGGTAGTACTTCTTCTCTTTGAACTCTTCCCAGGTAATGAACTTCTCCAGGCCCATGTAGCCGAATATCTTGTGTTGGATGTCGGCCGTGGTCAGGCCCTCGCTGACCTGCTGCTCCAGGCCCAGCTTCTTGGCCACTTCGAGAACGCACTCGAAGTCGCTCTTCGATTCTCCGATGGGCTCGATCGCCTTTTCGCACAGCATCACGTCGGCGAACTGCGCTCCCATGCGGATGTTGGTGTTGATGTCGTCCACTTCCATGTGAGTGTTGGCCGGCAGGATGATGTCGGAGAAGATGACGTCGTTCTCCAGCCACGGATGCTGCGAGATGATGCACTCTACCTGAGCCGAGCGCAGCGCCAACTCCGTATCGTTGCCGCCGTTCCAGCAGGTCGTCCGGCAGGGCGTATCGGTCCAGATCAACCGGATGCCCGAATCGCCCGGCAAGGGGAACTGCATCTCCTTGAACTGGTTTACGATGTTGGCCTCAATGGCGCCCGCGCCCGAGAATTTCAGCGGCTTATCCGACAGCAGATGGGTATGGACGAGAGTCTTGGGCAGCGCCGACTCCTGCCAGTTGGAAATGGAAGAGAGAACGGTGAGCGAAAGCCGCTCGATCAGCTCGGGATTCCACCAGGAAGAACCTGCCAGCCCCTCGAAGCGCGGCATTCCGAAGTAGGTAAGCTGATGCTGATGCACGCCCGGTCCGCCTAGCCCCTGCATGCCCAGCAAACAGCACTCGAGGCGCGCCGGCTCGTGCGACCAGGGACCGCGAATAAATCCGCCGCCAAAGTAGTGGGCGGTTGAGGTCCTCTTGCGGGCGAACTCGCGCGCGAAGGCCTTGATGGTCCACTCCGGCACGCCGCATTTCTTCGATGCCCACTCGGGAGTCTTGGGAACGCCGTCTTCCTTGCCCGTCACATAATCTGAGAACTTGTCGAAGCCCACCACGTGGGTCTCAACATAATCTTTCTTATAGGTGCCTTCCTTGATCCAGACATAAGCGATGGCCAGTTGCAAGGCGGCATCGGTGTTGGGCAGAACCGGAATCCACTTGTCGGCGTGAACCGCGCAGCCGTAGTTCACATCAGGACAGATATAGACCTGCTTGATGCCAATGTCCTTCCAGAAGTACATCAGCCGGCTGGCGAACTGCCCTGTGAAGCCCCACGGGGTGGTCTCTGGATCGCAGCCCCAGAAGAGCACCATCTCAGAGTTCTCGGTCGAATCCTTCACGATGTTATGCGCGGGCCAGTAGTTTCCTTGTATGCCCTGCCCCCATACGTGCTTCGATCCCCAATACCAGCCTTCCCAACTGTCGGGATTGCGCACCTGGATCGTGAACCCGCCCATGTGGTCGAGCATCGGCCCGGGATGGCCGTGCGGCGTGTTGATGATCTTGCATTCGCCGTGACCGTCGCCCTGAAGCAGAACTGAATTGTTCCCGTATTTCTTCTGGACACGCAGCAGTTCGCTGGCGATGAGCGTGGAAACCTCGTCCCACGAGGCGCGGCGGTACTTGCTCTTGCCGCGGTTCTGCGGATTGCGCTCTCCGTTGGGGTCCCAATCGACGCGGATCAGCGGGTACTTGATCCGGTTGGGAGAATAGGTGCGCTTCTTGTACGAGAGTGAGTACGGCGAGGGAAGCGACTTCCACGTTGGCTCGAGAACCTTTCCGTCCTTTTCCAGCTTCCAGGTTCTGATCTTCTTCCGGTCATATTTCCAGTCGAACTTGAAGGGGCGGACGCGAAGAATCTTGCCGTCCTTGACGTCCACCATCCCCTGGGCGCCCCCGCCGTAATACCCACCCAGACCGAGGGCCCGCAAAACTGTCTTGTCGCCTCTTGTTTCAGCCATAGTACAAATACTCCCTTCATGGGACGCTATGTGATTTAAATCACATAGTAAGTGATTTAGCGCACACCTTGGAAATGCTTTGTTTTGACCGCCATCGATCCTCCGTCGCCCTTGTAAAGCACCTCGGAGACGATCTGCGCTCTGCCCGGACTACGTTCGCGAGTGACATTTCGCTCCCGCAGACACAGAGCCAGCTTACGCCCTTAATAGCAATTGTGCGACCACACTCGCAGTCTATCGTAAATTCCGTAAGTTATAGAAAATAAATGGACACATCATCATCTCTTCTCGCCAGGAGGGGTTGGATGAATCCCATCTGTATTTATTCGTGACAGATATCATTGCCAAAGCAGATAGATCCTCCAACGCTATGCCATGTATATTATTCATAATAAGTATGTTAAAAACTTGTTTTCTCCAATAGCCTCCCAGCAATCAAAGTGTCACGTATATGACGCATGTCACAAATATTTACAGTTGGAGCCTCGACATATCGCTCAAACAAAACGAATAGAGCCATCTGCCCTCCATACTATCCGATTCAAAGGGATGTAGACTCACCGCGCCATGGGGCGCCCCATCCTTGACGCGCAGTTTGCGCCAAGGGTGGGAAAGCAATACCGCTCGTTGTACCCGTCTTCGGTCCGTCGCGGGGCACAACCCGATGCGACCTCGAGGCCAGCGCCCGCGCTACAATCGTGTACTCGTGCACATTCCGCTTGGCGGCAATCACCGCCCCCGCACTGCGTCTCTGCGCCGAAGAGCCATCACTACAATTGAATCACGGGGCGACCACGCCCTTCTATCTCTCAGCCGGATCGTTGCCCGGCAGGTCGGTCACCCTTGGGCCTATTGGATGCTGGCGGATTAGGTCGATCGCTGGGTCAATGAAATACCCCTCAATGATGCCGGTATTCAGAGCGACGAAAGTACCACTGTCCACATACTCAAAATAAGTCCCGTTGCTCCGCTTTTTTATCCTCCAAGGCTGGTTCATCGCAGCGGGGCCTGCCGCGGACGGCGAGGCTATGTTGTGCTCTTTCATCGTTGGTACCACCTCGGGTATGAATCCCGACACAACACCGGCCAAATTCAGCACGTAGCCACTCTGATCGAAGTCGCGATATACGATCGGCCCGCCTGAGAAACCCGGATTGTTGTAGCCGTCCAGAAGTATCATGGTTGCCTTCTTATCGCGGTCTAGAACTACGTTGCCGGAAAATGCACCCCGCTTGATCATTGCTAAAGGGTAGGGACCATTCGCTCCGCTTGCCGTAGCCTGAATTCCATAGGGGAAGCCAAGAAAAAATGCCTCTTGCCCGAACCTAAAATCAGTCTTCTCAAACGGCAAGGGAAAGTTCACTGTCATCTGGTGCGGTGGTATGAGAACTGCGATGTCTACAGGATCATCGCACCGGTAAATCTCGAATTCCAGTGATGACCATGTGCCATTCATAAAGACATCGATTTTGTCCTGGTCGTGAAGGCCCTTGACGACGTGCTTTGCCGTAATTAGATACTCCCTGCCATCCACATCAATGGTGAAGGCGGTAGCAGTCGCCTCTAGGGGAGTATTGGCATTCACACGTATGTTTAAAACGCGCTCAAAAACGTTTGAAGTCACCTGCGCGCCCAGATCTGAAGGCGCGAGGATGGCCAAAATAAGTAGGTAGATGGCAAGAGCAAATTTCATAGTTAGGCCACTCCTTCTCAATGAGAACGAGGATAAACCCAATTCTTGCAGACAGAATTGAATCAACGAGTGAGCACGGGCGGGAGTCACACATCTCAGGGATGCAAACTCACCGCAACCTGGGGGTGCCCCATCCTTGACGCGCAGTTTGCGTCAAGGGTGGGAAAGCAATACCGCCGCTGTTCCCTTCTTCACTATCCGGCTCCCTGATCACTGCCCACTGATCACTGCCCACTGACCACTGACCACTGATCACTGAGCACTGACCACTGCCTTACCCCTCAACAGTCCGCGGTCAACTCTCCAAATTCGTCTCTTGCCCGCAAGCAATTGAGAATATGCCCGAAGATGAGTCAGCCAACTTTGCAGGTTATTTCTCGCATCCTGCTACCTTTTTCTTAGGATCCGCAAAAGGGAATAGGCGCAGCCTCGTCGGCCATTGATCACTGTTCTCTGCTCTCTGACCTCTGCTTCACCACAATGCGAGACGAAATACAGCAAGCCGCCAAAAATCGGCCCTTAACTCCTTATTTTCGACGACTTTATCATCTAACCCATTTGTTTTCAATGGCTTAGCTTGCGCCCCTCGAAAGCTAACCCGCTTGAAATGAAGACTTTAGCCCCAAAACGCAGAAAATCGTTTTTCTTCCACAGGCCGCATTTGCATCGCCGCCGGAAGCTGAAAGCTGACGGCTGATAGCTCCCAACCCTTGGCCCCGTGACCCCCGCCGGGGCAACCGGTTCCGCACCTCCGCCCGGCCGGCAGCCGTCGAGCCGCACAACTTTTGCCCAGCGACCAGGGGCGAACCGTGGTGACAGGGGGTAGGAATGTGAGGCCGCGCTACGGTTTTTGCTGGTCTTTCGGGGAGGGTTTATCGTCTAATTCAGCTAGATGACTATCGCCTCCATACGACCATTTTTCGCCAGGGCTTCTGCCTTCACAGCCGATGCGCAGGCACGGCAGGAGAGCCTTGCCGTCGCCGAAGGGCTCAAATGCGGGAAGGCCGGTCTGCTCGATGAATTGATCATCCGCTACCAGCACAGGCTGCTGCGCTATCTGCTCTATCTCACCGGCAACCGCGATACCGCTGAGGACCTGTTTCAGGAGGTCTGGATGCGCGTGCTGGTTCATGGTGGCCAGTTCAACGGTCGCTCGCGTTTTGAGACCTGGCTGTTTGCCATTGCGCGCAATCTCGTCATCGACCAGCAGCGCAAGCGCACCATGTGCAGCCTTGACGATTTGATCGACGGCGCAGGCGACGACGACCGGGCCATGTGTTTCGAAGTGGCTGCCGGCGACCCCAGCCCCTTCGACCGCGTGAGCAATCTCGAAGACCGGGAAAAGATTGCCGCGGCACTGCTGGAGTTGGATACGCTGTACCGCGAGGTGCTGGTGCTGCGTTTCCATGAAGAGTTGTCGCTCGAAGAGATTGCCGAAGTGACACACGCGCAGCTTTCTACCATTAAATCAAGGCTTTACCGTGGAATGGCGATGATGAAGCCCAAGCTGGAGTATGCGGCGGCGCGCTTTCAGGAGGCAGTGTGAGGGCGGCTGAAATGGCCGGAATCCCGGCGGAAAACCCGGCTAAAAGCGCAATTACGGGCGCGGATGACGCGAACCGCGATCTGCCAAGTCGCGACCTGATTGCCGCGCTTGCCGGAAAGCAGGCAGGCCGCGACCGTGCCGTGGCCGACCACACTCGCCGGGTGGTGATGGCTTCACTCGGCGTCATGCAGGATCAAAAGGCCGGTCGCAAGCGCGACCGCTCGCTGGCTCTGGCAAGCCTTTTGCTGGTGCTTCTTGCCCTTGGGCCTTTCGTCTGGCGCGTCTTCGATGACCTGATCGGTGGGGAACACATCGGCGATATTGCTACCCAGGCCAGCCTCTGGGTCTGCGTCCTATGCCCGGCAATTCTGGCCGCCGTTCTGGTGGCCGGCTGGTCGCGCAGCAAGCCCTGA
>JAJXXG010000174.1 GCA_021781255.1 Acidobacteriota bacterium | reverse complement strand
TCCATCGCGGACGGCGAAGGTGGCGCGCAGAGCCTTCTCGTTGCGGACGGCTTTGTTGCCGGTGAAGGTGATAGTGCCCAGGCGATAGCGGTCGCCCTCTTCGATGGGCATGAGGATATCAATGCGCTTGCCCTTGCGGGGGCGGAAGGTGAACCAGTTGAGGCCGCCCTGATCGCGGATCTGGGTCTTGGGCTCCTCGATGGCGGCGTTGTAGTAGCCGCGGTCGCGATATGCCTGGCGGACGCGCTCGGTGTCTTCTTCGAGCTTGGACGCGTCGAAGGTGCGGGCGAAGAGGTTCTCAAAGATCAGCGAGTAGGGAATGCCGATCGGCTTGAGGTTCTTCATGGAGCGGCGCAGGTAGAGGCTGCTGAGGTGCTGATTGCCGGTGAAGCGGATCTCGCCGACCTTGACGACGGGGCCTTCCTTCACGTTGAAGTTGACCTGCACGGAGGCAGGGGGGATGGTCTTGACCTCAGTCTTGATGGTAGCGAACTGGTGGCCGTGCTCGGCGAGCATCTCCTTGAGCACGGTTTCCGCGCGCTTGATACGGGTGGGGTCGTACTGGCCCTCGACCGAGAGGCCGACCTTCTCCTTCTTGAAGCGGTCGAGCACATCCGAGACGGAGACGGTGTTTAGCCCCTTGTAGTTAATCTCGCGGATGGTGGGACGCTCGCGAACGAAAACGTTCAGGATGACGCCCTTCTCGGTGTCTTCGCGCTCGATGCGGAGGTCTTCAAAGTACCCGGTGTTCCACAGGGAGTTGAAGTCGCGCTCGATGGAGATGGGGTCATAGGTGTCGCCGGGGTGAGTGAAGAGCCGGGCGAGGATGGTCTCGCGTGGGATGCGCCGGTTGCCGATGACCCGGATCTGGTCAATGGTGTCACTCTGCTGGGCCACGGCCGAGACAGAGACGATGGCCAGCAGGACGAGCAGCGACAGGCGCGCAAGCCGTACGGAGAGCCGGGAGGCGCGAGAGATAGAAGTGTGCTTGATCTTCACCGGGCCGAGGCCCTCCGACGAGCACGAATACTGGTGCGGTCCATGGTTACGCTTCACGGGAAGAATATGCACACCCTCATTGCTTAAAATCTGGTCCTGCATCGAGGAAAGTCTGATTATATTGGACCGTGGCCACCCTGCCCAAACCGCCGGGCCAGCCATCGGCTAGAAAACCATATCTTTCCCTGATTTCCATGCCGTGCAAAAACGCTCTCGGCCTGGGTCTGGGCTCACGCCGTACGCCCGGCGCGGCAGACGCAGCGACCGGGACCATGGCTATGTGGGACCCAATCCAGTCTACCGGAACAGGGCGGTCTCAGGCGCCGGGAAGGCCCCGGAAAGCGGAAATGAATGCATGGATTTTTGCGATGCATTCCATTTAGACGCATAAGTTGCCCGCATGACATCCTTAGAAAAGCGCAGGTTGCGGAGGAAAAATGGACGGAATTGCCGGCTCGATCTACGAGTTTTGCGGTCCGCTGCTGGACGGGGGAACGCTGTGCCTGGACAGGCTGAAAGGCCGGGTACTGCTGATTGTGAACACAGCGAACCGGTGCGGCTTTACTCCGCAATACGAGGGGCTGGAGCAGCTCTACCGCATGTATAAGGACCGTGGGCTGGTGGTGCTGGGGTTTCCGTGCAACCAGTTTGGCGAGCAGGAGCCGGGGAAGGGCGAGGAGATTCTGGCCTTCTGCGAGACGAAATACGACGTCACGTTTCCCATGTTCGCAAAGATTCTGGTGAACGGGCCGGATGCTCATCCGCTGTACCGCTTTTTGAAGGAGAAGAAGCGGGGAATCCTGGGCACGCGGCGGATCAAGTGGAACTTCACCAAGTTTCTGGTGGACCGAAACGGGAATGTGGTGGGCCGATATGCGCCGTCCAAAACGCCGCGGCAGCTGGAGCCGGCGATTCAGAGGCTGCTGAACCAGTGACAGATCGCATCCGCGGGAGACCGGCGCGCGTTGCCGCCGGTCTGGGCTGCGGTATGCTTTTGTGTATTGCAAACGCAGTACGGCGGGCGGCGCGCCTGCCACGAACGATGAAAGCCCCGGGAATGGAGTGGTACTGATGCGCCGAGATCTTCCCCTCATCCTGATCCGCGTGATCGTGGGTCTGGTGTTTTTGACGGAGGGGATCCTGAAATTTACCGAGCCGCATGATCTGGGTGCGGGCCGGTTTGCGCACATCGGGTTGCCGCTGCCGCATGTGCTGGCGCCGCTGGTGGGCGGGGTGGAGGTGGTGGCGGGCGCAGCGATGGTTCTGGGCCTTTATGCGGGCGATGCGGCGCTGCTGCTGCTGGCGGTGATTGTGACGGCGCTGGTGACGACCAAGGTGCCGATCCTGCTGGGCAGGCCGCTAGGGCCGTTTGCCCCGGCCAAGCTGAACCGCTACGGCGTGCTGAGCTTTCTGCATGAGTCGCGCACGGATCTGGCCATGCTGTTTGGGCTGCTGGCCACGCTGATCGACCGCGGGCTGCGGATTGGCCGCAAGCGCAAGTGGTACCAGCCGAAGTGAGGCCTTCGCGCATGGCGCGGAAGCCTCATCGTCCTGTGTTTTCCCTTATCCGTTGAAGCGATAGGCGCTGATGGCCGCGCCCATGGGCTCGTCCGTGAAGATGCGCTGACCCGGTGCGTCTCCGCCGGCGCCTGCGGCCACCATGAGGGGGATCAGGTGTTCCTCACGCGGATGGGAGTAGGCGGCGAAGGGCGCCTGGCGCCAGTTGGCGAGCTGGGTATCGCGCTCGGCTGCGGGCGACTCCACGGCGCGGGTAAGCCATGCATCGAAGGTGCGGGCGCGTTCGGTGGTTTCTGGCCGGAAGTAGCCGCGCAGGTTGTGGAAGCTCATGCCACTGGCGACGAGGAGCACGCCCTCGTCGCGCAGCGGTGCCAGCGCGCGGCCCGCGGCGAGGTGCAGCTCGGGATCGAGCGAGGCGGCCAGCGAGAGGGAGGCCACGGGAATCTGCGCCTGCGGGAAGGCGACCTTGAGCGGCACGAAGACGCCGTGGTCGTAGCCGCGCGCTGGGCTGATGGCCGAGGGAAGCCCGGCCTGGTGCAGAAGATCGGCGGCGCGGAGGGTCAGTTGCGGGTTGCCGGGCGCGGGCCAGGTGAGGCGGTAGGTGTGCTCGGGGAAGCCGGTGTAGTCGAAGATGAGGCCGGGCTGCTCCGCGGCGCTGGCGGTGAAGGCGGACTCCTCCCAGTGGCCGCTGACGACGAGCAGAGCCTTGGGCGTGGCGGGCAGGGTGGCCGCGAGGCCCGCCAGAAAGCGCTGTGTGGGAAGCCAGGTGTCGGCCGGGCCCCAGGTCCAGTCCATGAAGAAGCAGGGGCCACCGCCGTGGGGCAGGAAGATGGCGGGCTGGCGAGGGGAATTGGCGGACATTGGAGGCTCCTTTCAGGCTTTGGCCGGTGGACGGCCGGTAATACTTGTTTCAACAACTATAAGTAAGATGCACGGAGCCCGGAGATGGATGCGGAGGAGTACGGCACGGCCGCGAGCAGCGGCGGGCAGGGGATGAAAAAGGGCGTAAGGCCCGGCATCCAAGGCGGTTGGCGGCGCGTCTAATGAAACGGCTTCCCAGGGGATGAGGCGCGATGAAGGACCGGTTTCTTCTCGACCGCTTTGTGAGCGCGCAGGACGACGTGATGTCGCAGGTGCTGGCTGAGCTGCGCGCGGGCGCCAAGCGGAGCCATTGGATGTGGTTCATCTTTCCGCAGATGAAGGGGCTGGGGCATAGTCCGCAGTCCCTTTTTTATGGGATCGGCTCCCTGGAAGAGGCTACGGCGTATCTGCAGCATCCGGTTCTGGGTCCGCGGCTGCGGGAGTGCACGCGGCTGGTGAATGCGGTGGAAGGGCGCGGGATCCGGGAGATTCTGGGCTCGCCGGACGACCTGAAGTTTCGCTCGTCGATGACGCTGTTTGCGCGGGCGGCCGAGGACGACACGGTATTCCGTGCCGCCCTGGACAAGTACTTCGCAGGGAAGGCTGATCCGCTGACGATGGAACTGCTGCGGTAGCGACTACTCGATGGCAAAGACGGCGTAGACGGCGGCTTCGCGGCTGACCTTCTGCGGCTCGATGGCGAGGGGCTGGCTGGCCTCATCACTCTTCATGGCAAAGGCGCGCATGACAGGGCGCGGAAATCCGGGCGCCGAGAGCTGATTGCTGACATAGAGGAGCGCGCCAAGGCGGACACCCATGCCCTTTGCCAGCACGGCGGCATTCTGGCGCGCGCGGGCGGTGGCGCGGTCGAGGGCCTGCTCTTCGAGAGCGCGGGGGTCTTTCACATCCCAGTCAATCTGGCCGCTGGTGGTGGCTCCGGCGGTGATGGCGATGTCGAGAATCTCCGCGGCACGCTCGGGTGTGGTGCGGACGGTCCACTGCTGGGTGAGCAGGAATTTGTGGGACTTGGGCGTGTAGTCGCGCTGCAGATACTGGGACTCGCTGCGGATGTCGGTGGCGGGAATGCCGGCCTGCTTGAGGGCGTCGATGACGGCGTTGGAGGTACGTGCGCCCTGCGCGTAGGCCGCTTTGGCGTCCATGGGCTGCGTCTGGAAGCCGACGTGGAGGATGGCGACCTCGGGCTCTACGCTGACACTCTCATTGGCGGTTACGGTGAGGGTGCGGTTGGCGGAGTCGATTTTGAGCTGTGGCTGGCCGGCCTGCTGGGCAAACGCGGGGATGGCTGCGGCCAGCACAGCCGCAGCGGCAACGGCGCGGATCGTCATCATGCGAGGGCTCCTTATCCGATTGGACACGATTCCCGCGAGAAAGACGCGTGAGTGTGTGCACCCGCTCAGCTGGATTTTGCGCCGTGCTTTTCGCCGAACTGGCGCAGCTTGACGAGGGTGGTCGCGGCCATGCCGGAGTCAATGGCTTCGGCTCCGCGCTCGACGCCTTCCCTGAGGTCGCCGGCGATGCCCGCGGCAACGAGCGCGGCGGCGGCGTTGAGCAGGACGATATCGCGACGGGCACCGGGGATGCCGGTGAGGACGTCATAGAGGAGCGAGGTGTTGGTCTGCACGTCGCCACCGATGAACTGGTCGAGGGTGACGCGCGGCAGGCCGGCCATCTCCGGCGTGATGCGGGCGGCCTTGAGCAGGGGCGCGCCGCCTTCGGGAGACTCTTCAATGCGGGCCACGACGGACTCGCCGGTGGTGGTGAGCTCGTCAATGCCGTCGGTGCCGTGGACGACGAAGGCGCGTTTGGCGCCGAGCTCAGCGAGGGTGCGGCCGACGAGCAGGACGCGGCTGGGCGCGAGCACGCCGATGACCTGGGTGCGGGCTCCGGCGGGGTTGGTGAGCGGGCCGCAGAGATTGAAGATGGTGCGGAAGCCAAGGGCGCGGCGCAGGGGGCCGACGGCCTTCATGGCGGGGTGGTAGAGCGGGGCAAAGAGGAACATGAAGCCGGTTTCGCGGAGGCACTCGGCGGCCAGCTCGGGGCCAAGAGTGATGGGCACGCCGAGGGCTTCGAGGACATCTGCCGAGCCGGCGCGGGAGGTGACGGCGCGATTGCCGTGCTTGGCGACTTTGGCCCCGGCTGCGGCGGCGACGAGCGCGGCGCCGGTGGAGATGTTGAAGGTGAGCGGGCCGCCGCCGCCCGTGCCGCAGGTATCGACGAGGGCGCTGCGCTCTTCGTCGCTGAGGGGAACGGGAGTGGCGAGGGAGCGCATGGTTTCAACAAAGCCAGCCAGCTCGGGCGCCTGCTCGCCGCGGGTGGCCAGGACGGCCAGCAGGGCAGCGGTTTCGACTTCAGGCACCTGGCCGGCCAGGATCTCCTGGAGTGCGGCGGCGGCCTGCTCGCGGGTCATGGCCGCGCCGTCTTCGGCCATCGGCTTTAACAAATCCTTCAGCATGCTCATATTCCTTTATGGTAACGGTGCGGCGCGGAGGTTTGCCGGGGCTTCGTGGCGCAAGATAGTATGAGAGCACCGCTGGTACGGTCCGGCGGGCCGGCGCACGGTGTTCGGCCTGTGGATTCTAACCTCAGCGGACTGGGCGGTCCCTACCAACATGAAAATTCACGAGTATCAGGCAAAGGAAATCCTGGCGAAGTACGGCGTGGCCGTGCCCAGGGGCGAGGTGGCCAACACGCCGGAAGAAGCGGCGGCGGTGGCCCGGAAGCTGTTTACCGAGGGCGCGAGCGGCGTTGTGGTGAAGGCGCAGATTCACGCAGGAGGCCGCGGCAAGGGCGGCGGCGTGAAGGTGGCCCGCACGCGCGAAGACGCGGAACTGCACGTGAAGAACATCCTGGGCATGCAACTGGTGACACACCAGACAGGCCCGCAGGGGCAAAAGGTTCAGCGGCTGCTGATTGAAGAGACGGCGGCTATCGATCGCGAGCTGTATCTGGGCATTGTGCTGGATCGCGCGACAGGCAAGCTGGTCTTCATGGCGTCGCAGGCCGGCGGCATGGAGATTGAAGAGGTTGCCGCGAAGACGCCGGAGGCCATCTATAAAGAGACGATTGATCCGGCGGTGGGCTTTGGCGCATGGCAGGCCCGCAAGCTGGCATTTGCTCTGGGGCTGAAGGCGACGCAGATCAACCAGGCGGTGACCTTCCTGCAGGCGCTCTACAAGGCGTTTGTGGAGACGGATGCTTCGCTGGTGGAGATCAATCCCTTCATCACGACGAAGGACGACAAGCTGTTTGCGCTGGACGCGAAGATGAACTTCGACGACAACGCGCTGTTCCGTCATCCGGAGATCAAGGCGCTGCGCGATGTGGCCGAAGAGGATCCGCTGGAGGTGGAGGCGAGCAAGTACGCGCTGAACTACATCAAGCTGGATGGCTCGATTGCCTGCATGGTGAACGGCGCGGGACTGGCGATGGCCACGATGGACATCATCCAGTATGCAGGCGGAAGCCCGGCAAACTTTCTGGACGTGGGCGGCGGCGCGACGCAGGAGCAGATTGAGCACGCGTTTGAGATTCTGCTGTCGGACTCGCACGTGAAGGCGATCTTCATCAATATCTTTGGCGGCATTCTGCGCGTGGACCGGCTGGCCACGGGCGTGGTGGCCGCGGCGCGCAACCTGAACGTGAAGGTGCCGATTGTTCTGCGGCTGGAAGGCACCAACGTTGAAGAGGGACGGCAGATTCTGAAGGAGTCGGGCCTGAACTTCCAGGTGGGCGCAACCATGAAAGAAGCGGCAGAGCTGGTGGTGGCCGCGGCGGCAGGAGCGGGGGCATAACATGGCAGTTTTGGTTGATAAAAACACTCGCCTCATTGTTCAGGGATTGACGGGCAAGGAAGGCACGTTCCACGCGAAGGGCTGCGCGGAATACGGCACCAACGTGGTGGGCGGCGTGACGCCCGGCAAGGGTGGAAGCACCCACGAGGGCTGGCCGGTGTTCAACACCGTGACGGAAGCCGTGGAGAAGACCGGCGCCAATGCCACGATGATCTTTGTGCCGCCGCCGTTTGCCGCCGACGCCATTCTGGAAGCCGAGGACGCGGGGATTCCGCTGATTGTGTGCATCACCGAGGGCATTCCCACGCTGGACATGGTGAAGGTGTGGGCCAAGCTGAAGACGTCGACGTCGCGGCTGATCGGGCCGAACTGCCCGGGCGTGATTTCGCCGGGCAAGGCGAAGATCGGCATCATGCCGGGGCGGATTCACAAGGAAGGTTCGGTGGGCATTGTGTCGCGCTCGGGCACGCTGACGTACGAGGCTGTACATCAGCTGACGCAGCGCGGCATCGGGCAGTCGACGGCCATCGGCATCGGCGGCGACCCGATCATCGGCACCACGCACATTGACGCTCTGCGCCTGCTGAACGACGATCCGGAGACCGATGCGATCATCATGATTGGCGAGATTGGCGGCACGAACGAAGAAAAGGCCGCGGCTTTCGTCAAGGAGCACGTCAAGAAGCCGGTTGTCGGTTTCATCGCCGGTCAGACGGCTCCTCCGGGGCGCCGCATGGGCCACGCGGGCGCCATCATCAGCGGCGGCGAAGGCACCGCCTCCGGCAAGATGACGGCGATGCGCGAGGCGGGAATTCACGTGGTGGTATCGCCGGCAGAGATTGGCGAGACGCTGGCACGGGTGATTGGCAAGGCGTAAGCCTCTGACAAGCGTACAAAGATGAAGGCCCACCGTTACGGTGGGCCTTCACGTTTTGCACTGAGCACAGCGCTACCAGACGCGGCAGGCTTGCGGGTTGAACATGGGCGATGTCTTGGGACAGTGGAAGCTCCGAGCGAAGTCGGGCAGGTCCGTGAGTACGGTGTTAGTGCGGTACTCGTCGGGCGAGTGCGGATCGGTCTGCGCCTGCGTGCGCAGCTGCTCGGGGCGGGTCTGCGTGCACCATTGCTGC
>JAJXXG010000847.1 GCA_021781255.1 Acidobacteriota bacterium | reverse complement strand
CCGATCTCGCCCTGGCCCACATCTGGCAGTCGATTCCGGGAGTGCGGATGACCCGGCGCCTGCTGGCATGGTCGTATTGGTTCATCGTGATCGGCCTGGGATTGATGGTTGTGGACCTGACAGCGGCAGGATTGGTGCAGGCGAGCCTCTGGCGCGAGCATACGCTGTGGATCGAGTCAGTGCGGGCATCGCAGCCATTCTGGATTTTTCGCAGCCTGGATGGCGGCCTGCTGCTGAGTGGCTTTTTGATGTTTGCGGCGAGCTTCTTTTTTGGAGACCTGACAATCGCCGAGGCGACTTTTCAAATCAGCCCTGAAGCGTCGAGCTACGCACCTGAGGCGGGTAGGACGGATCGCTGGATCAGCACGGCTTATGGCGCGACGTTTGGAGCGGGACTGGGCTTCTTTGTTCTTTCATTCGTCGCGCTGGGCGTGATGCCTGCACTGAGGCTGCACAGGTTAATGGCGCGGACCACGCCTCCAGACGCTCGACTGGAGCTGACTGCGCAGGAGAGACGCGGGCAGCAGATTTACGCACGCAATGGCTGCGCCTACTGCCACACGGAGCAGGTGCGATTTACCCCGGCGGATGAGTGGCGCTTTGGACCACCGACGGAGGCCTGGGAGACGCAGGGCGAGTATCCACAGATGTGGGGAACGCGGCGCATCGGTCCGGATCTTGCACGCGAGGCCGGACGCCGCTCGCATGATTGGCAACTCGTGCACCTTTACAATCCACGCTTTGTCGTTCCTGACTCGGTGATGCCTTCATATGCGTGGCTGTTCGATGGTTCGCCGGAAGCGCCATCGGATGCAGCAAGGGACCTGGTGGCATATCTCAATACTCTTGGTCGCGCGGCAATGGATACGAAGGAGTCTGCACGCACGGGAGATGATGGGGCAGCGCCTGGAGATGTGCCGGTGCGATTTGCGCAAGGCGATTTGATGGAGGGGCGCACGGTGTTCGAGGCAAATTGCTCGGGATGCCACGGAGCGGACGGGCGAGGGCAGACAGAAGGTGGCCGAGCGCTCAGACCGGTTGCCCTCAATCTTGTGGACTTCCGGCTCGGCTCAGGCCGCGTTTTGCAGGCGCTGCAGTTTGGAGTTCCGGGCAGTTCCATGCCTTCCTGGAGTGAATTGTCTGAAGATCAGCTTCAGGCGGTTGCATCGTACGTGCAGACATTGAGTCAGACTCCTAGCCTGCGTCCCGATCAATCTTATGCGCCGACTGCGGTTCTTCAGGCTGCGGGGGAGCGCGTTTATCTTACGCATTGTGCGCGGTGCCATGGCGTGGCGGGAGATGGCAATGGACCGGATGCCAAAGCGTATGCGCCTCGCCCAGCAAACTTTCTGCAGATGGAGGTGTCGTATCGCGGGGCCGAAGACGTGATTCGGCACGGAGTGCCGGGCAGTGGGATGCCGGCGTGGCCGTTGCTGACGCCGCAGGAGATCCAGGCAGTGACGGTGTATCTCCGCTCGTTTTATGTGGGCGGATCCGGCGCAGACCGATCAGACGCGAGTGCTGGCAGCACCGAGGTTGGAGGGATGCCATGATTGCCTGGCTGGTTGGAATCATGACTCTGATCCTGGTGCTCTTCATAATCTGGAGAGCGCGTTCCTCCGCATTTCGAGAACGATGCGAAGCGCCGAAATACCGTTTTCTTGAGCAACTCGGCGTTTCATCGCGGCGGGAAGACAACACTGAAGATCATCCGAATTTGCACGGAGGGACACAATGAATTCACTTTCTCGCAGGTCGTTTCTTTCCGGCGCTGGCGCCCTTGGGCTAGCGGCCGGCGCAGGCAGCAATGCAGAGGCGCAATTGGTGTGGAAGACGCATGACTGGAGGATTGCGGACTTTGAGACTCTTGTTCATCACACGGCTCGTATCAAGCAGGTGTACGACGTCGTACAGATCAATAGCGGACGCTTTCTGAACAACGTGAAGAACTCGCTGAACGGGCTGGAGTTCGGTTTTGGCGTGCCACGCGAACAGATCCAAATAGCCGTTGCCATGCATGGCCCGGCAAACCTGC
The DNA here is from genome assembly GCA_021781255.1 of Acidobacteriota bacterium. The sequence continues at coordinate 6,286 of JAJXXG010000847.1, read as the reverse complement.
TGAACTACGACGACTTCATTTGGAACAAGTATCAGATTGGGGAATGGCTGAAGGTGATCGATCCGGAAACGGGGAAGGCAGCGGTGCGCAATCCATTTGTGAAGAGCACGAAGTCATCCGGTCATGATTTTCATGGCACCGATCCCGACAAGGAAGATTCGCAATATCAGGACACGAGCATGGAGACGCTCAGGGCGCGAGGGGTGCAGTTTATGAGTTGCCATACTGCGACAGAGGAGCAGGCGCGAGTTCTTATCCGGGCAAGAAGTCTGACGCAGACTCCGGAAGAGATTACGCGCGAGATGCTGGCCCATACGGTGGCAGGTACGATTGTGGTTGCAGCAATGGTGGCGGCGATTGCGCTACTGCAGGCGGAAGGTCGCTACACGTATATCACGGTATAACGCGTTTGAGGATTTTGCAGATGAAGGTTCATGCCATGTTGTGCCTGGTCTTTGCGGCGGGGCTCAATGCTTTCGCGTGCGGTCAATCGAGTCCGCCCTGGAGCCGGGAAGCCAATGACCCAGCAGCCGGGCAGGGGTTTGTCTTCCATGTGGCGGATGTTGACAACGTGCCTGACATACATGGCAACCCGTGCGACGCGCGCCTTGTGCTACTGATCGGAGGAAATCAATTCTTTGTTCTGCCGCAGCTCGTGGACGCGTTTCAGAAACTGCATCCTGAGGTAAAGGGACATTTGTTTTACGAGACGTTGCCGCCGGGCATTCTGCGCAGGCAAATGACGGCAGAGGGCACAATCACGCTTGGCAACTTGACGTTGCACGTGAAGCCCGATGTGTATGAGGCGGGGATGGGTGCGGTAGGCGCGATGCAGCGAGATGGACTGCTGACAGATGTTGTTCCGTATGCGACGAATGATCTGACTCTCATGGTCGCCAAGGGCAATCCGAAAGGCATTCGGTCCCTTGCGGATCTTGGCCGACCCGGGCTTCGACTCTCAATGCCCAACCCAGCGTGGGAGGGTGTCGCGCGGCAGATTCAAGCATCGCTTCGGAAGGCAGGCGGCTCTGGACTGGAGAAGACAGTGTATGAGGACAAGGTGCGCAGTGGGTTGACCGTGCTGACCGAGATCCACCACCGGCAAACACCGATGCGTATCATGAGCGGGGCAGCCGACGCCGGCGTGACGTGGACCTCGGAGGTTCGCTTTCAAGAGAGCATTGGCAATCCAATTGAAGGAGTCACGATTCCGGCATCACAGAACACAACCGCCATTTATGCTGGCGGGATTGTGCGCAATGCGCCCCACCGTGCTCTGGCGTCTGCGTGGCTTGCATTTCTGAAGAGCTCGGCTGCGCAGTCCATTTACCACCAGTATGGATTTCGATCGATTTCAGACCCTGCTCATCAGGGGAGCGCTCAATGAGTTTTGAACGAGCACAATGGAAAGGCTGCCTGGTTCTACTTCTTGCAGGTGGCTTGAGCTGCGGTGTCTTTCAAGGATGCTCGGCAAGCAAAGCGCGGGTGGCGACGATGAAAGAGCAAGGCCAGCAACTTTCCGCGGCGGAGAGCGAGCAAGCGGGGCTGGTGCAGAAGGGCAAATTGCTTTTCGATGAGACGCCGAAATTCGCGGCACCGTATGTGGGGAATCAACTGGCATGCGGAGATTGCCATCTGAACAGCGGCAAGGCAGACTACGCTGCGCCGTTGACAGATGTCGCGGGCCTTTTCCCGTTATTCAGTCAGAGAGCTGGCCGCAACATCACCCTGCAGGATCGGATTGAAGAGTGCTTTGTCCGCAGTGAGGCGGGAAAGCCTTTGCCTGCGACAAGCGAGGAGATGCGTGGGCTCGTGGCCTATATTCAATCGCTCTCGACAACGGAACACGGCAAGAAAGCTTATCCGGGGCGAGGACTGGTGAAGCTGCCCCCGTTGCATGGAGATGCATCACGCGGGCGCATGATCTACTTCCGGGCCCAGTGTGCGAGTTGCCATGGGCACCATGGTGCGGGTGTTCCGCCAGTTCTTCCTCCGCTCTGGGGCCATGGGTCGTATAACGATGGAGCGGGGCTGGAAAAGCCTGCAAAGCTTGCAGCATATATCTTCCATAACATGCCGCAGAATCATCCGGAGACCTTGACGGCACAAGAAGCCTTTGACGTGGCAAGTTATATTGATCTCCAGCCGAGACCTCACCTTAATCCAGCGTATAAGAGTTTCTAGAGTTGTGGATGAATCGAAACTAGAAGGGTGACTGTTCGCTCGCAACTTATCTGCGCGTTGCGTTGAGCGTGCTTCCCCGGGCGCTGTTGAGAGAATCCATAGATTGCGCCACCCTTTTCAAAGGCACATGAGCGGTCTTTCAGGTAATACACACTGAATTCAAGATTTGCCGTCTGACATCGATTTTTTCGTTGACTTGGCGCCAGAGTTGTAGCGACACTAAGTGAGCTTCTGAGCCGATTGTGCTAAGTGTGCTAGTCACCTTACTTCAAGTTACCTCCGTGTAAACCCCCATTACGCGGTTGAAGATCTGACTCGCACTCTGAATCCATACCATCCAGCTTGCTTCTGACTAGGAGGTCGAACAAGTGAAAAGAACGTGTGTTCTGATCTGTGCCCCTGTCCTGCTGTCCTGCCTTGGAATGCTCACTCCCGTGGCCGCCGCTCAGGGAGGCACACCTCCTCCGGCAATCCAGGTGTTTGGACCGGTTGATGTTCGGAACTCCCAGTCTGGGGCGAGTTACTTGGTCCCGGATACATTCAACACCAATACACTGACGCTGAAATGCCCGGATTCACCCATCACGGCGACGATTTCCGGGCCTTCGAACGGACCGGTTCTGGTGGACAACTATATTTCCGTGAGCAGGTCGTCGAACGGCATCCCCGCCGTGACAGGTGATCCAAACGCGAACAACATCTGCAAAAGCTCCATCGGACAGACGGACACCAGTGGCGGGATCAGCTATCCGGATTGCTTTACGACGGCTTACCAAAGCCCTGCGAGTGGAGGGTCTCTGGATGGACTGGACGTTGATTCGGCGCCGTATCCGTCCAATCCAACCGGTCCGGCGATTGTGACGACTGGCGGCATTGGACCCATCGATGTGTCGAATTATTTGACCAGCGGCAGCCAGCAACTGACGATTTCGCTTGAGGATGAAGGGGGAAAGGTCGCAAGTTCCAGCGTCTACCTCAATACGAACTGCACGCTGCAGGGAGTGCAGAATGGCGGTGTCATCAGCGGAAATCCAATCAACTCAAGCTCTTCAAATCCGCAAACGAGCCAGGATTTCAGTTTCAATCCGATCGCGGGCCAGGGTATCGGATTTGATTATGATGTGACCGCTGCATACACCAACAATACGGTGACCGCGAATGCCAGTGGGGCCATCCCCCAGGTTGCCGATTCCGGATTGGAGCCATCGCAGTTTGCTGCTTATGTGAGCGGAACTCCTTTTGCGACCTCGAGCTGTTTGATTCACAGCGGCGAACTGGTAAATGGGGTGCAAGCCTGCAAGCTCTTTACACTGACCTGCACGAGCGGGACCAGTGCGTCATCGGCGGGCGCGAATTGCCCGGTCTCAAGCCAATCGAATGAAGTGTTGCGCGACGTATTCGATGGACCGTCCTTTACGCTGGGAGATATCACTGTGCCAAACGGACCGACGTTCCACGAAGGCATGGGATTCCTGATGGCGAGTGAGCCTTGGACTGGAGGCGCATGCCAATTCAGTTCAGAGTCCGGTTTGCAGGATGTGGTGTGCCCGCAGAATCTGCTGACGAGCTTCAGCGGCCCTGGCAGCTTCACCAGCGGCGGACAAACAACGCATCCGAACTCCACCTTCGTTTCAATCTATGGAGTGCCGGAGCCTTTGACCACCGTGACTCCTTCAGATGACAAGGGGAATCCGGTGACCCTTGGACCGGGAAACTGGACGAATAATCCGAATCCCAATGTTGTCTTCTCGAGCCAGCCGCCGTACTTGACGGGCACCACTGTGGCAAATGCAAGTGCGTTTGTTGCGGCTCCGGTGAACAGCATCACCTATGGAATTTCCCTGGCGTCCGCTTTGCCGACTCCCGGTAATGTGAATCCGGCGGATTCAGTCTTCACGAGCTCGACGGCATGCCCAAGTTCACTGATTCCCTCTTCGCAGCCTTTGCCGGCACTCGTGAGCCCAGCGGAGGCTTTCACTGGTCTGCTAGACGGCAATTACCTGATCCACTATTATGCGAAGGACTGCGCCGGGACCGAAGAGTTCAAGTACCTGAACACCAAAGCGGACGACAGCGGAAGCTGGTCAACAAACTTCTATACGTTCCCGATCAACATCGATACGACTGCGCCTGAGGTTTCGAGCCTCACGCTGTCGCCGGCAGGACCGTATTTCCAGGGCGAGGCGGTGACGGCCAGCTACAGCTGCACGGACCCCCTGAATAATGGGGTCGCATCGGGCGTTGTGAGTTGCGGCAGTCAAACGTTCTCGGGCGTGTTGTCCACCGGTCCATTGACGGCGCCAGTGAACACCACCGCCGGAGGAACCTTCACGGTGAACGTGGCAGACGCGGCGGGGAACACAAACTCCTCTTCTGTTAGCTACACGGTCAACATCGACAGCCAGATACAGTTCTCGATTTCCTCGAACGCGATTGTTTATCCGCTGGGGACGGAAATAGATGTCCAGGTGGCGAACATCAATGGCAGCGTGCCGACGGGGACCGTGATCATCCTGGACAATGGCAGTCCAGTTGCGACGCTGACGTTGAAAAGAGGGGGCGTGTACTACTACCTGGCTAACCTGCCGGCAGGGCAGCATTCGCTCAATGCTGAGTACATGGGAGATTCGAACAACAAGTCCGGCTATTCGGCTGCGGTTCAACTGACGGTTTCGCCGGTACCGGTGACGCTGACCGCGTCTTGCTGGAATTCGCCCTATCCGTATGGCGCCAACTACCAGTGCGGCGTGTATGCGAGCTCGAATGCGGGGTCGCCACAGGGCTCCGTGACCTACAGCTATGACGGCGGTGCACCGGTTAGCCTTGCGCTGGTCTCCGGGGCGGCAAATATAGTCATTCCCAAGCCACCGGTGGGAACGCATACGCTCATCATCCGTTATCCTGCGCAGACGAACTATGCTGCGGCGGGTCCGATTAACGAGAGCTTTGTGGTGACTCCCGCACCTGTAACTGTGCTGGTGACGCCATCCTCCTGGTATGTGACGGGAGGGAACGTGACTCTGGCAGCATCGATTGCATCCTGGAGCGCGGGACCGCCTTCAACCGGGACGGTCACGTTCCTTTACGGAAGCACCATTCTGGGTGGTGGAGCGGTTCCCGTCAGTGCTGGGAATGCCAGCATCACGATTCCCGCGACGGCATTGCCCAACGGAACCGATGCCATCGAGGCGGTTTACGCGAATGGCACCAACTATGCCAGCGGGAACGCCATCATCGATCTGCAGGTCGCAGTTCCTCCTGCGCCGTAAGGCGAAGGCGCAGAGGAGTTGCCTGAGCAGCTTCTGGAGGCCGGCCCGATGGGGTTGGCCTCCAGGTTTTTTGCGGTCGGATCTGGGGCCGGAAGGGACGAGTTCGGCGAGAGCGGCGGGATCAAGAGGCGCGGGCGAGCCCGGGGGCGACCAGTTGCGTGCTGGACTCCTGCCCAGCCGCGAGGCGCGTGAGAGTGAGGATGGTGATGTCATCCTCCTGGCCAAAGGCGACAGCCGCTTCGCTGGCTTGTTGGGCCGTGGGCCGTGTGGCAAAGAGCTTGTTCATGCGTTCAAAGCCAAAGAGCTCGCCCTGCTCGTTCCGCGCCTCGAGCAGGCCATCGGTGTACAAGCTGAGCTGATCGCCAGGTTGGAGGCGCACGGCGACCTCGTGGTAATCGGTCTGCTTGATCAGGCCGAGCGGCAGAGACGGATCCAGGGTGAGTTCCTGCCCGTTGAGATAGGGCGGCAGGTGCCCCGCATTGGACAGCGTGACGGTTCCGTCGGGATCCAGGCGAAACACGATGCCCGTGGCAAAGCCTCCGTGCATGCGCCCAACGAGACATTGGTTGAGCGCCGATACGATTTTCAGCGGACTGGTGCTGGTGGCCGTTTCGGCGCGAATGACCCCCACGATCATCGAAACGTTCATGGCGGCCTTTAATCCTTTGCCGCTGACATCCCCGATGGCCACGATGGTGGACCCGTCGGGGTTCGCAAGAATCTGGAAGAAATCGCCGCCGACCTCCTGTGCAGGCGTATATGCACTGGTGATGGCGAAGCCTTCGAGAGAAGGAAGCGTTTCAGGAATCAAGACCTGCTGAATTTCCCTGGCA
>JAJXXG010000482.1 GCA_021781255.1 Acidobacteriota bacterium | reverse complement strand
ACACTGAGGCGGTGCTGGACCAGAACAGGGCCACCGACCAGTGGAACTTTTACCAGGCCAAGAAGATCCGCTCCAACGACACCTACCTCGCCGCCGATCTTCTCAGCGTCGTCGCCGTTGCAGACAAGGCCGGCGCCGAAAAGATCGCCAAATCGTATGCCAGTCATCAGGCCAAGTGGGAAGCCGACCTGAAGGAAGAACAGCAGAAGGCCGAGGAGTTGCAGCAGAAGGTGGAGCAGGCCGAGGCCCACGCCGACCGCTACGATCTGGCCGAGGCGCTGCTGGAGATCGGCCTCGTCATCACCTCCGTCACGCTGCTCACCCGCAGCCGCATATACTGGTACCTCGGTATCGCGTTCGCCCTGGCCGGCATCGGTTCGGCCATCTCCGTGCTCTTCCTCAAGTAAGAGGAGCGGCCTGGGGTTGCGAACAACGATGCCTGTTTTCATGAGAGTTGGCGCAATTATGAATGCCCGATGGATCGCCGCCTTGTTCGCCCTCTGCAGTGCTCCGCTGCTGTCGCAGACGGCCACGCCCGCCACCGCCAGCCACACCAGCGCTCTCGGCTTCAGCTATGCGTTGCCGACCGACTGGCAGGTGGTGGAAGCCACGCCGACCCTCAACGACATGAAGCAGCGGCAGGCCGATCAGACCGCGAACCAGAACGAGAAGAAGGGCATCGGCTGCGTCGAGATTCCCATCACGGCCCGCCACGGCGATCCCGCCTCCATGGTTGTGGTCATGGCCCTGCCCTTCGACTGCTTCGGGCAGCAGATGACGGAAAAAGATCTCCCCGGCTTTGCCGAAGGCGCCTCGGAAGGGCTTCGGCGGGCGCTCGTCATCTCAGAGCCGGCCTTCGGCACATACACGCTGGGCACCCATAGCCTGTGGATCGAGCGCGCCCACGGCGCCCTCATCGGACACCCGGAAGCCCACTATACCGTTGAGGTTACCTGCAGCCTGCTGAAGAAGAGCGCGGTCTGCTGGATGACCATGGCCGCCGACGATGCCACGCTGCAGACCTTCGAGCATGGCATGGTCTCGCTGGACGGCGAAGCACCGGTCGCCCTGGTTCCGGCCACCGCCTTCGACAAGAAACCCACCCAGTAGATCGGCACGGAAAGCTCGGCAGAATGCCCCGCCGCGGCGTCGCGGCTGCGGGCTGCCCGTGGCAGTGGCGTAGTTGTGCGTGCTATCCTCTGGCCAATGGGTCCTCCATGACAATGCATGCCACAAGCGCCAATCTGCCGGTACCAGCCTTCAGCTGCTGGTCGCGGTTCCGCGCGCTCTGCATTTGCCCGCGCCGCCATCTGTGCGTGCTGCCCACCCGCACGCGACCTAGTCTCTTCGGCGGAGACTAGTACCAACCCGCCGAAGATCCTCGCCCGCAACCGCCGGCCACCCAGACTGGCTGAAACGGACGACCCCGCACGGGGTCCGTGGCCATGCGCCAGTCACGCGCGCAAGGCCGCACAACCAGATTCGCCGAGGAGACAAGAAGATGACCCAGCAAGAACTGCACGCGCAATTTGGACCCAAGCTCGTTGGTCCCCTGCCCGGCCCCAAGGCCAGGGCTGCCGTTGAGGCCGACAACCGGCTCATCTCGCCCAGCTATACGCGCTCATACCCGCTGGTCGCCAAGCGCGGTCGCGGCATCCGCGTGGAAGACGTGGACGGAAACGAGTTCCTCGACTTCTCCGCAGGGATTGCCGTCACCTCCACCGGGCACTGTCACCCTGAGGTGGTGGCCGCCGTCCAGAAGCAGGCAGGCGAGCTGCTGCACATCTCCGGCACCGATTTCTACAACGAGCCGCTCACAGACCTGGCCGAGCGCCTCTCCGCCGTTGCCCCCATGCCGGGGCCGCATCGCTTCTTCTACGGCAACTCCGGAGCCGAGGCTATTGAGTGCGCGCTGAAGCTGGCCCGCTATCACACCGGCCGCCAGCATGTGATCGCCTTCCTCGGCGCGTTCCACGGACGCACCATGGGCGCCTTGTCGCTCACGGCCTCCAAGCCCCAGCAAAAGCGGCGCTTTTCTCCCCTGGTGCCCGGCGTAACCCACGTGCGCTATCCCTATGCCTACCGTGGATGCACCGGCGGCCCTCAGGACGAAGAGGCCTTCGCGCTGGGCTGCGCCCGATACATCGAGGAGAAGCTCTTCAAGACCATCCTCGCGCCGGAAGAGGTTGCTGCCATCTTTGTCGAGCCCATTCAGGGCGAGGGCGGCTATGTGGTTGCCCCCACCAACTTTCTGCGCGAACTGCGCGCCATCTGCGACCGCCACGGCATTCTGCTCGTCGTGGACGAGGTCCAGAGCGGCGCGGGCCGCACCGGCAAGTGGTGGGCCATTGAGCACTCCGGCGTTCAGCCGGACATCGTCTGCATGGCCAAGGGCATCGCCAGCGGCTTGCCGCTGGGCGTCTGCATGAGCCGTGCGGAGATCATGGACTGGGTGCCCGGCTCGCATGCCTCCACCTTTGGCGGCAACCCTGTCTCCATCGCCGCCGCGCTGGCCACCATCGACATTCTGGACCGCGAACTGATCGCCAATGCGGCCAACGTCGGCGGCAAAATCATGGATCGCCTGCAGGGCTGGAAGCAGACGCATCCCTCGGTCGGCGACGTGCGCGGACGCGGCCTCATGATCGGCGTCGAGCTGGTGAAGGACAAGACCACGCGCGAGCCCGCCTCGGCGCTGCGCAACCGCGTGGAGGATCTGGCCTTCGAGCGCGGCCTCATGATCCTGGGCTGCGGAGAAAACTCCCTCCGCCTGTGCCCCGCGCTGGTCATCAGCGAGCAGGAGGCCACCGTGGCCCTCGACATTCTGGAAGAGGCCCTCAGCCTGGCGGAAAAGGAGTTCGCGCTCACCGGGGAGCTGGCCGGAACCGTCGCGTAACCGGGTAGCAACGCAATCCACGCCGCATCCGCAAGCCCGCGGGTGCGGCGTTTTTCTTTGCGCCATTTGCTCCCGGCGCGCATTTCAGCGGAGAATGATCAGCGATGACGTGGATGGCGCAACTGCGAATCACGGCGCTGGAGCGGGCGATGGCCCAGCTTGATGCGCTGGCGCGGCGCCTTGGGCGCGCTGAACAATTGCCCATGCATCTCTCCGTTGGCCTGGAAGGCGAAGATGCGGCCTTCTTTCACCTGCGGCGCAACGACTACACGGTAGTGGCGCGAAGATGGTCGTGCGGCGAGCTGCCCGGCGATATCGATCTGATCGCATGGAAAGGCCCCATGCTCTGCTTTATCGAAGTCAAGACCCGTACCGCGCGCGACATCAAACCCGCAGAGGCCGCCGTGGACTCCCGCAAACGCCACACCCTGCGCAGGCTGGCTCGCCGCTATGTGCGCCAGCTTCCGGGCGAGGCCGCTCCACCGGCGCGCTTTGACGTCGTAAGCGTGTATCGGGTGCCGGGCCAACCCACCGAGATTACACACTTTGAAGCAGCATTCGGATGGGACGAGCGGCAATTGAGTCGATGAATCGGCGCACGAAGAGCACAAACCGCTAAATGGCTGTGCGGAGGTTGCCATGGATGGCGTTGTCACATTCCTGCTGACGCAGAAACCGGACGAAGCATTGGCATTCTATCGCGACATGCTGGGCCTGCGATTTGCAGGCGATGACGGGTCCGCGCTGGTGTTCGACATGGACGGCGCCATGCTGCGCATCAGCCGCGTGCCGGAGTTCTCGCCGGCGCAGCACACCGTGCTGGGATGGAAGACGCACGACATTCGTGCAGAGGTAGCGCGGTTGACGGCAAAAGGCGCACGCTTTGAGCTGTATCCCAACATGGGCCAGGACGAGCTCGGCATCTGCACCTTTCCCACCGGCGACAGGGTGGCCTGGCTGAAAGACCCGGATGGCAATCTGCTGTCCCTGTCGCAGTTTTCAAATACGGAGCGCTGAGCCGGATTAGCCCTGCGCGTCCTGGTACTCCTCGTGCCAGGCCATCTGAATGGCTTCCAGCCTGCCTTCGTTGGACTTGGCCGGATCATCGGCAAAGCCCTCCAGCTCGGTCACGTAACGATGCAGATCCGTAAAGCGCACCGTCAGCGGATCCGTATCCGGAAACTTCTCATACAGCTGGATTCCGATCTCTTCAAAGTCGGTCCACATCAGCTCGCGCGGCATCCGTTCACTCCTTACTTTTGCTCCGCCAGCGTCAGCGGCTTGCCTTCTGAGACGTAGTTGCGATTCCACTTGGGAATCTCCACCACATAATTTCCGGGACGGGTAATCACGGCCTGGCAACCCAGGCGCGAATTCAACTGCTGATCGGCAGCCATGTCCAGGCGGTCCAGTTCCTCGTCGTCCGCTTCGCTGATGCCCGCGTCTCCCTCCTTTACCCAGATATGGCAGGTGGTGCAGGCGCAGGCTCCGCCACAGGCGTGATCGAGAAAGATGCCGAAATTTTCTGCAACATCCAGAAAGGACATCGGCTTGCCATGATGGTCATACGGCATGGTGCCGAACTCGAACTCGACCGTCTTGCCTTCCGGAAGAAAGGTGACGCGCACAAGCTTATCGGGAGGAATATTCTTCGTCGTTGCTTCGCTCATAGTCTTCAAATCCTTGGCGTTCGGTCGCCGGTTCTGTCGCCTGCTTATTTGAACTCCGCCGGGGCCATGGGATGGGGAGCCGTCAACTCGTCGCCCAGTTCCTCGCCGGCAGCATCCATGGTCTTGCCGCGAATCGCCGTGGTCACCGCAGCCTCCATCATCAGCTCGGCAAAGCGCCGCGTGGACTGGTCAAGCGCCGCCGTTGCTTCGCGGATGGCGTTCAAATCGCTGCCCTGCTTCACCTGCGCCAGCCGGTCGCGCGCGGCTGCAATCGCCGCCTGCTCCTCGCCCCGCAACTGCTGCCATGCCGGATTCAGCGGAGCGCGCTCAACGGCTGCCAGAATCGTTTCAGCTTCGTTGCGTGCTTCAATCAACAACCGTGCGGCAAAGTCCTCTTCAGCGTGATCGAACGAGTCGAGAATCATGCTCTCGACCTGATCATCGGTCAGGCCATAGGTGGGCTTCACCTCAATCTGCGCAGCCTTGCCGCTGCGCTGCTCGCGCGCGGATACCTGCAGGATGCCATCCGCATCGATGAGAAACTTCACTTCAATGCGCGGCAACCCGGCACTCATCGGCGGAATGCCCTTCAGATCAAAGCGCGCCAGCGAGCGGCAGTCCGCGGCGAGTTCGCGCTCGCCCTGCACCACGTGGATGGCAACATTCGTCTGGCCGTCCACCCCGGTTGTGAAGTGCTCCGTAGCCGACGCCGGAATGGTGGAGTTGCGCGGAATGATGCGCGCCACCACCCCGCCCAGCGCTTCAATGCCCAGCGAAAGCGGCGTCACATCCAGCAGCAGCATCTGCTCCGTGGTCTTGGAGGCTCCGGCCAGAATATCCGCCTGCACCGCCGCGCCCAGGGCAACCACCTCGTCGGGATTCAGATCCGTGTGCGGCTTTTTGCCCCGCGCGCCCAGATGGAAAAGTTCATCCACAAGTTGCCGCACAGCGGGAATCCGCGTCGATCCGCCAACGAGAACAACTTCGTCAATCTGCTCCGCCGTAATGCCCGCATCCGCCAGCGCCTGCTTGCAGGGCCCTGCCGTACGCTCCAGGATCGGCTCAATCAACTGCTCAAACACGCCGCGCGGAATCTCGCGCTGGTAGCGGTCGCCGTTGGGCAGCTCAATATCAAACTGCGCCGACTCATCTGCTGACAGCTTGATCTTGGCATCGATCGCCGCCTTGCGCAGAGCCTGCACCGCGCCGGGATGCCGGCGCAAGTCCACTCCGTGCTCGGCGTGAATCTCATCCAGCGCAATTGAGAGCAGCAGGTTGTCAATGTCGTCGCCGCCCAGGTGCGTGTCGCCGTTGGTGGACTGCACCTCGAAGATGCCGTCGCGCAGCTTGAGAATTGAAATGTCGAAGGTGCCGCCGCCCAGGTCGTATACCGCGATCGTGCCTGCCTTGGCGCGATCGAGGCCATAAGCCAGCGCCGCCGCGGTAGGCTCATTCACCAGCCGTAATACCTCAAGCCCTGCCATGCGGCCGGCATCCTTGGTGGCCTGCCGCTGCGCATCGTTAAAGTAAGCGGGAACCGTGATGACCGCCTGCGTAACCGGCGCTCCAAAAAACCGCTCCGCGTTGCGCTTGAGCTGGCGCAGCACATAGGCCGAGATCTCTGGCGGCGTAAACCGCAACTCGCCCAGCTGCACGCGCGGCACTTCGCCCTCTTCTACGTCTTCGGCAAGCCGAAACGGAAAGAAATGCAACTCCTTGCGCACTTCCTCAAGACCGCGCCCCATCAGCCGCTTGACCGAATAGATGACCCGCTCTGGAGTCTCAATCAGCACCTTGCGCGCGCTGTTGCCCACGGTCACCGTGGGTCTGCCTCCATCCACCGGAATCGGATCCAGGGCCACCACGGACGGCACAAGATTGGAGCCATCCACGCCGGGAATCACCATCGGCGCGTCGCCCTGCATATAAGCGACCAGGGAGTTGGTTGTTCCCAGGTCAATTCCAACGACTCTTCCTTCCGCCATGCCTGCCTTCTACGCTCCCAGAGTTTCGGTCACATCGCGGACCAGGTTGCTGAGGTAGCGCCGCCGGTCGAGCAGAGCCACCATCGTTTTTTGCGCAGTTGCACGCGCGCCTGCGTCCCCCGCGTCCCATATCTTCCATTGCCCGCGAAGGTCCTCGTCCACATCATCCAGCAGGCCGACAAACTTGCTCCGGGCCTGCTCCAGGCTCCCCTGCAATGCCGCATCTTCCTCGCCTGTCTTGCGAGCCATGCGCATCTCTTCCAGCTGCATGTTCAGCTCAAAGACCTCTTCCAGCAGGTCCGCCGGTACGCGCGAAGGATCCTTGCGGTCCTTGCCACTGTGCTCCTCGCCAATGGCGGCGCCGTGCAGCTTGAGCAGATACTCCGTGCGATGGATCGGATCCTTCAGCGTGCGATAGGCGTCGTTCAGCAGCGCCGTATCCGCCAGGCTCCATTGCTTCTCGTTTTCTCCGGCGCGCGCAAAGCGATCCGGATGCAGCTTGCGGCTGAGACGATGAAACTCGTGCTCCAGCTCGCTTAAATCCAGATCCAGCCGCGGAGTAAGACCAAAGACAGAAAAATAATCGCCTCCCGGAGGAGGCTGAATCTTGCTGCAATGCGGGCAGAAAAGCACGGACTCATTGTTTGCCACCGCGCACGACCAACATGCCACTGGAACAGCAGAATCGATGATCTTCAACATAAGAAACTCCTGCCGCTGAGTCTACGACGAAAAGGACGAACCGCAGCCGCAGGAGCGCGAGGAGTTCGGATTGATGAAGTTGAAGCCCTGCCGCATCAGTGTCTCTTCGTAGTCCAGCGTCATGCCATGCAGGTAAAGAAACGACTTGGGATCGATGAAGACACGCACGCCGTCAAAATCAAAAACACGATCCCGCTCGCGCGGCCGCGTATCAAACTTGATGGAATACGAAAGTCCGGAACAGCCGCCCCCCATCACGCCCAGCCGCAGACCGCCTTCCTCGGGAGAAATGCCTTCCTTGGCCATGGCAATGCGGACACGCTTGATGGCGCGCTCTGTCAACTGCACGCCCTGCACGGGTGCGCCGCTCGCAGCTTTAGGCGCTGCGGGCTCTGCAAAGGCTCCCTGCGCGGGCTTTGATTCAATGGTCACTACGTTCGACATGGTTTCCTATCCCTCAGCCGGCGCGGCGGCTTATCCTACAGATGAGCCGCCGCCCTCAACTGAAAATACTTACTGCGCCGTCGTTGCCGCTGGCGCAGCTTCTGCAACGCCGTTCTTCTTCTTCCAGTCGCCAATGGCCGCGCGGATTGCATCTTCAGCCAGTACCGAACAGTGAATCTTCACCGGCGGCAGCGACAGCTCCTTCACAATGTCCGTGTTCTTGATGGCCAGGGCGTCTTCCACCGTGCGGCCCTTGATCCATTCCGTGGCCAGCGAAGAGCTGGCGATCGCCGAGCCGCAACCGAAGGTCTTGAACTTGGCCTCTTCGATAACCTGCGTCTCGGGGTTAACGCGGATCTGCAGCCGCATCACGTCGCCGCACTCCGGCGCGCCAACAAGACCCGTGCCGACCTCCTGCGAGCCCTTGTCGAGCGTACCGACGTTGCGCGGATTGTTGTAGTGGTCTACGACCTTGTCACTGTATGCCATGTGTCCGTTCTCCTCCTGCGGGGGAAGCCGCGTCGTCTTACTTGTGGATGCGGCAGGCATGCCTGCCGATGCTCCAATCCTTACTAAACTTAGTGCGCCTGCCACTCGATCTTCGTCAGATCGATGCCTTCCTTCACCATCTC
>JAJXXG010000504.1:3845-8349 GCA_021781255.1 Acidobacteriota bacterium | reverse complement strand
GGTGACGCGGGGATCGTAGAGATGGACGAGTTGCCAGTCGATGGTGCGCTTACCGGATTCTCGCGCCAGATCGGGGCCGATGCGGCGCGTGCCCCACATCTGCGGGTACTCGTCCTGCGTCTCCCAAGCCTGAGTGGGAGCGCCAAAGCGCCATTCGTCGGCAGGCGTGAAGCGGACCTGCTGGGTATGACAATAGGCACACCCGTTGCGCGCGTAGATTTGCTGGCCGTGCTTTTCCGCCGCGGTAAGGGACAGTGAAACGCCCGCGGGGGATGTCTCCACGATGGCCTTGTGGAGTTGCAGAGCCGGCAATACGCCGAGCGCGGTGAAAGAGACGAGAAAGAAGAGCAGACCGGCGCCGAAGGTTGCACTGTAGGCCGTAGCGATCCAGTGGTCCATTGGCGAGGCTGCGGCAGGCGACGCCGCGTGCGCTGGATCGGGATTGGCAGCGGATGCGATCTGATGCCGTTCACCGAAGAGGAAACTGGCGGCGAAGGCGATGAATCCTGCGAGCAGCAGACTACCGTCGACGGTGCGTACGATCCAGAAGGGACGGGAGGCGCGCACGGACTCGATCCACGGCAGATGCTGCCGCCAGAGGTCGGCCTGCAGCAGCCCTGCGCCGGTAAGGTCCAGCACCATGAGCGCTAGGCCGATCACCAGCAGCCAGTAGGACCAGGCAAGAAGTCTGCGGCTGGAGCGCGCGCCGGGGAGCTGCTGCCAGACATGCGCTACGCCGCCCATGGCCGCGAAGGATGCGAAACCGATCATGGCCAGGTGGGAGTGACCGATGACCCAGTCGGTGAAGTGAATGAAGCTGTTGAAGGCCATCACCGCCTGGATGGAGCCCTGGATGCTGACAACGAGGTAGAGGACAACGCTGGTCCAGATGAAGCGCAAGGGAATGTCGCGCAGGATTGTGCCCTCGGTGGTGATGGCGATGGAGAGGAGCAGATTGGTGACAACGATGATGACGTCGATTCCCTGATAGAGCGAGGCGATCTCGGAAGCGTGCTGAGCGCTCATGGGCACCGAGGAGTAGATGTAATGGTGGATCCCATTCAGGGGGTAGACAAGAAACAGCAGCCAGAAGCCGATCATTGAGTAGAAGTGGCTGTAAATCGGCTTTTTTGTAACGGCGGGAATGACGAAGTAGGCGATGGCGGTGGCAAAGGGGGTGATGAAGATACCGACGGCGTCGTGAATCCAGAGGCCGCTGAAGGCCGCGCCCATGGCGCCGGGAAGGATGTTGGGAATGATGTTGCCGACGGGAAAAGCGAGGGCAGTAAAGGTGATGCCGCCGAGCAGATACCAGCCGGAGACGTAGATCTGCGCCGTGCCGCTCTTCCAGAAGGGCAGGCCGAACTGGACGATAAGCAGCAGCAGCGCGGTCTCAATGACAGCGGCGATGGCGAGAGGGAACTCGGCCCATTCGAGAGGCTGACTGTGGCCGGCGAGCACCAGGCTCCAACCTCCAAGAACGGCAACAGCATTCCATAGCCAGAAGATGACCCAGCCCAGGCGCGCACTTGTGGGGCGATGCTGGGCGAGGATCGGGACGGCGTAGTAAAGGAAGGCGATGAATGCGTTGCCCAGCCAGGCATAGAGGATGCCCTGGGTGTGGTCGTAGCGCAGACGGCCCCAGGTGTCCCATCCATGTCCGTCAAGGAATCCGGGAAGGTAGAATTTGATGGAGACCAGCAGGCCGAAGCAGGCTGAGAGCAACAGGCCAGCGAAAGCGGCGAAGGTGTGCGCGCGGATCAGTTTGTGCGTGCTGGGCATATGAGGCTCCGGATTCATTGCCGGTTGACCTCCACGCCAGGAGCTTGGTTGCGACCTCCGGCAGAGTTGGTGCTCACCGGCGGATCGATGTAGCGCACAACAACGATCGAGACGAGCAGGCCAAGAAGGAGCATGGCGGCTACAAAATAGCGCTGCCTGGTTGCCGAGAATTTTCCGGTGAGTCGGGGTTCCACAATCATGGTTTTCCTGAAGGACTCGTCTGCAGCCGCGCGCGAACGAGGCTCCGGCGCGTCATGGCGCAAAGGCAGGCGGCGCGGCGTGGGAACGATGGAACGGCGAAGGGCATAATCCTATTTCTCTCTCAAACCATCTGCTGGCAGTGTTGTAACAGATGCCCAACACCTGAGGAAAGTTGGCCGATAGCGCAGCATGCGGATTCCCGGCGCTGCTGCCCTGAGATCGCGCGCATTGCAGCTGGCGCGCGAAGAAGATTTTTGCTAGTGGTAGTATCCGGGTAGCCGCGGGGAACGGTCCAAGCAGAAAGTCTTATAAGGTATAAGTGCGGCAACCGGCGCGAGGCTGCGGCGCGGGATGAGGCGGAAGCAACGGGCTGAAGACAGGCAACCCGAGACAGACTGGGATCCGAATGGTGCGAGAGCGCGGTGTTCCACGAGTCGCGTGGAGGCCGCAGCAAAAGTGTTGCCGCTCTGGGTGCAGCAGCAGATGCATAAAAACAACACCTACCCTGCATCCGCCGTGTGCGTCTGGCATCTGCGGTGACTGTCAGACGCACACGGCGAACTGGAAAAACTCAGATTCTCACGGCACGCTCAGGATCTGCGCGCGCCGCTCTGCTGCTCCGCCGCCTCAGTGAAGGTAGTTCAGTTGCACCAGAATGTCGCGGATGTAATAGACAACCACCACGACCGACATGACGACAACCAGCCAATGGGAGACGCGAATCAGCGGCTCGACGCGACCGACCTTCGCCGTGATGACTGCCTGCTGAGCCTTCTCGTGATCGAAAGAGTCGTCGAGGAAGATCTGGTCTTCTTCGTCGCGGGTGAGGCTGGAGCGGTAAACGTACAGTGCAGCCATGAAGAGCGCGAATGCAGACCAAACGCTCCACAGCATAATCGAGACAGGCGTCATGGTTTCACCTCCCAACGAGTTGCGGTCCAAGGACAGCGGGGTCGTGGGGAATCGCGGTCTCGCGGCCAGAGGGCCGTTCGGCACTCATGATAGACCCAAACAGGTGAAATTGTGAACCGTCTGCAGAAGATTATTCTGCAGACGGTTCACCAGGGTGGGCGTACATGTGCAGGCAATCGCGCAACTGGTTGATTGCGCGTGGGTTGTTTATTTGCTCCCTGGCGTGTGTCTGGCGCATCTATAAAGACGTGAAGGTGGCACGCGCTTGTGCAAGGACCGGGAGAACGGTAGAGTAAGATGAGTGAACTGTACCCGGCTGACCGCGTCACCCAATCGGAGGAAATATGGCCACGACCACTGTTGAACCCGTCCAGGAAACGACCCAGAAGAAGCTGCCTCTTGTACTGACTCCTACGGCAGTTGCCAAAGTGCGCGAGATCATGGCGACCCAGGATCCGCTGCCCGCAGGATTGCGCATCGGCGTAGTGGGCGGAGGCTGCTCGGGCTTCCAGTACTCCATGGTTTTTGAAAATCAGCCGGGCATGATGGACAAGGTCTTCGGCTTCGACGACCTGAAGGTATTTGTCGATGCCACTTCGTTGATGTACCTGCAGGGCTGCACGGTGGACTATGTGGAGACCATCGAGGCTGCCGGCTTCAAGTTTGAGAACCCCAATGTGAAGTCGACCTGCGGATGTGGCTCTTCGTTCCAGGCCTGAAGGCCGGGACTGACGGACAGAGATCTCCGGAATCGACGCAGAGGTTCGCCTGACCGGCGGACCTTTTGGGTTTCTGGTACTACTGCAGCGGAGACGACTGTGGCGTGGTGGCGGGAGTAGACGGGCTCGAGCTGGAGCCGGTAGGACTTGGCGACGAGCCGAAGATATTGCTTCCGGGGCCGTTGCTTGTGGTCGCTGCCGGTTGGCCTATTGCTCCGGCATTGCCACCGGTCATGGTTTGCATGTCGGAGATGGGATCGTAGGTGAACTCCCACTCGTTGTAGTGGTTTTTCTTCTTGTAAATGAGGATAGACTGCTTGGTGCTGACCGGAGAAAATCCGATGATTCCACCGCCGCCGAAGGTCTGTCCGTTTTGTCCAGACTGATCGGAGCCGGTCGAGGAGTTCGATCCTCCGCTGGCGCTGGTTCCAGTGGTGGAGGTTCCGTTGGCGCCGGAACTCGTGTTTGTGCCCGCGGAGTTATCGGTTGTTCCGGAACTGGTTGCGGCAGGCGTGGCCGTGGGAGTTCCACCGAAGAGGGTGCTGATGCCCCCGGGCAAGATTGGTGCACCGGATGCTCCGGCGCCGGCCGTGTTGCCCCCGCTGGGGCCGATCCCCGCAAGTGAAGTGGCACCGCCGGCCAGCGGCTGGCCGAAGAAGCCCATCGCGGTGGGGGTTTTATTCTGGCCGTACAGAATCGGCTTCCAGTCCACCTTGTTCGTGATGGGGTCAATGTACTTTTTGCGCAGGAAGCGGATGTTGTTGGTTGCAACAAGCGCGTCGACGTTCGGCGGATAGGCCTGGAAGGAACGGTAATAGAGCTGGATGGCGCGGCGGTATTGCATACCGCGGTGGAAGGCTTCGAGATCGCGGTCGCGCTGGATGGACTTG
>JAJXXG010000504.1:0-3835 GCA_021781255.1 Acidobacteriota bacterium | reverse complement strand
ATGATCATGAGGGCCATCAGAAAGATTGCGAACAGCAGGATATAGCCTTCCTCGGAGGGAGGAACCGGCCTGGGTGCTGGATGCGGCTTCATCATTCGGATCAGAAGGTGGCCAGCGAAAGTGTCTGGCTATTGTTGTAAGAGAGGTCGGTGACCTCAACGTTCAGGGGGTGGATGGCGCCGACCTTGTAGCGATGGTCGACAATATCTCCTGTACGTGCAATGAAGATGTCATCGCCGTGCAGGAAGAAGGCGCGGAGACTTTTACTCTTGTCCTCCTCGTAGCCGAAGTACTTCAGGTCAATTGCCGGCGGCCTAGGCACGGCCGGCGCCAGGGGAACGGCTGCAGCATCGGGGGTGTTGCGGGCGCTCTTTATCGGTACTGGAATTGTCACCGGGGCCGAATCGGCGGAGAAGATATTGCGGCCCGTGCCGTCGTAACGCACATCCTCGCTGGCGGCCAGCTTGTCAAAGTGCAGCGTGGGATCGATGCCTGCGTTGTCCATTTTTAGCGCAGCCGGTTCTGAGGCGCCGGCGGCAGGGGCAGTGGTTTTTCCTGTAAGAGACGCGGGTGCAACTGGCACAGTGGGCGAAGAGAATGAGGCGTAGATCTGGTAGCCGACGTACCCGATAATGCCGGCGAAGAGCACAGCCACAATGGTGACGTTGCGCTTGTTTTCCAAGCCGAGTGCAAGGGCCATATTATTCGCCCTCCTTGCTCGCCGCAGGTTCTGGAGCAGTCTTCACGGCTGGTGCGTTCTCGTCAGGGGTGGTGGGCAGGCCGCTGGCCACGGCGTCGGCCGGGCGTAGCCAGGTAGAGACACGCAGGCGCAGATTCACGAGTCCGCCCTGCTGGCCAGTGAGGGCCATGGCGCGGACGATGAAGAACATGGGATCGCGCTCGATACTGTTGATGAAATGCATGATAGCGGGGTATTCGCCGCTGATACTGGCGTCCATGGTGATCTCGGTCAGGCTTGCGCCGGGCTTGCCCTGCGTGTACTGTACGCGCGTGAGGCGCACGCCTGAGGCCACCTGGAGCTCGCCGATGCGGGCATCAATCGAGGAATAGTTGGGCGGAATGCGTTTCTGGTAAAAGTCCTTGATTTGCTTGCGGGTTTTGTCCAGGCGCAGATCGAGACCGCGCAGTGGCGCGGTTTGCAGTTCGATTGCCTTCAGCTCCACCTGCTTGCCAGCCAAGACTTCGGTTGCATGGCTGTCCATTGCGGCCCAGTCGAGGCCGAGGCGAATGGCCAGAATGACGGCAATCACAAATAGCACGGCAAAGGCGGCCCAGTGCCAGGTGAGCGGCGCGACAAGCCGCTCGCGCCAAGTTGTAGGACTGGAGTTCATCGCGCTCCTCCCTTCGCGGTCGGGCTGGGCTTTACGCTCAGGCCGGTGTACGGAGGACGTTCATGCTGCGCGGGCGACGAGGAAGGCGCGCGGTGTATGCGTGGGCGCGATGGTGCGGCCGAAATCTTCGGGGGCTTGACCGCGGTTTGTGCCGCAGCGTCTTTCCTGGCTTTGCTGTTGAGGGCGGCGCGCTCCTCGGGCGTGGGCGGATTGTAGTCGGCGAAGATCTCGAACTCAAAGCGATTCGAGGCGCTGACGGGTACCATCTGCCGCTGGTTGGGGCTACTACTGTTCTCGGCGCTCTCGGACTCGATGCGCGGCGAAAGAAAGCGCCGCGAGTCTTCGAGGTTGCGTACCAGATCCACGGTGTGATCGCGCGGTCCCAGAACACGCAGGTCGACGGTAATCTGGCCTTCCTTGGTGCGTAGCGGCTCAATCGCGGTGACCTGAACTCCGGCCGGCAGTACGGTCTCCATGGCTTCCATGGCCAGGGTCCATGAGAAGGACTTCTCATCGAAGCGCTGGTTGAGGAACTCCGCCTGCTGGAGCAGTTTGGCATTGTCGGGCTGTTGCATGAAGGCCTGCGCGCTCTGGCGTTCGGCCTCGACGTGCGCAATGCTTCCGTCGAGCGAGTGCTCGCGGGCGCGGGCGGCCGCGGCCTGGCTGCCAAACAGATGCAAGCCGAGGAGGAACAGGAGGCAAAGCGCAGCCAGCACGGCGATGCCGATGCGCAGGCGCTTGAGCGCAGGACCTGCGTCGGCAAAGGGTCGCGTGGCGAGATTGAGTGTGACTTGCATCGTACTAGCTCGCTCCCGCCAGCGCGCCGAGCACGCCGGCAAAACTGGTTTGTGGAATCTGCGTCAGCGCGCCTTCCTCCGGCCGCCCGGGCCACTCGACGATGGTAACCGGCAGGGCGCCGATGGAGCGCGCAAACTCGTCCGGGTTTTGGGTTCCCGCGTAGTGCAGGCGCTGCGGCGGTGAGCCGAGTTTGTCTTCAAAATAAGCGGCGGCTACGGCGATGGCGCGTGCAATCTCGCCGGCGCGCAGCCCTGGATCCGAGGGCAGATCAATGGTGCGGTAAAGCAAGAGACTGTTGCCGCTGGCAACGGCGGTAGTGATTGATCGAGCGCCAAGATTGGCGGCCAGCACTCCTTCCATGGCATCAGCGGCTTCAAGCGCGGCGAGGCTGGAAGGGAGAACGGCGCCCGGCTCGTAGCCGGCATCGCGGACGGCGCCCTCGTATTCGGCGAGGATGGGGCCTGGGATCACCGCGGCCAGTACTTTGCACTCGGAATCATTTTGAGCCAGGGGCTGATAACTGACGCCAGCCGGCTCCACGTCAAAAGGAACCATCTTGCGCAGGCGGAAGCGCACGACCGAAACCGCCTCCGCGTACTTAGCGGGGAGCGAATCGAAGTCCAGCACAAAGACCCGAACCAGCAGGTCGGGCAGAATCAGCGTAACCGAGCGCGTGCGCAGGGCGGTTTCACCGAGCGCGGCGCGAATGGCGGCGGCGACGGCTTCAGGATGGCGCAGGTTGGGCGCGTCGATGGCCGGCACAAGCGCATCTTGGGGCAGGGGGACAAATGCGTACACCGGGCTATGGCCGATGGCGGGCACGCCACGGCGCAAGCGCGCCACGGGCAGGGCCGCGGCTAGTACGCCTTCCGGTGAAAGCTCCACGGCCGCCGGCGGACGGCCGCCGGTGCGCGCGGTGAATTGCGTTCTCTTCAAAATCGATCGCAAGTGCGACAGTCCCTTTCCTGAAATTGCCGAGCCGCAGCTGTCAGCATTAGCGCGACGCTTCGATGAACGTTACCTTGTTGATTTCCTTGAGCGTGGTAAAGCCGCGGCGCACGCGCTCAAGGGCCGACTCGCGCAGGAACGACATGCCTTCTTTCTGCGCCAGTTTGCGGACTTCCGATGTAGGCTTCTTGGCCAGGATCAGCTCGCGGATCGGATCGGTCAAGTCGAGCAGCTCGTGAATGGCGGTGCGGCCGCGGTAGCCTGTGCCGCCGCACTCCATGCATCCTGCGCCCTCGCGGAAGGCAAAGCCGCGCCACTCGGATGGATCCATGCCGCTTGCCAGCAGCTCTTCTTCGCTGTGGGTAACAGTATGCGCGCAGTAATCGCAGGTCGTGCGCACCAGGCGCTGCGCCAGAATGCAATTGAGCGCAGAGACAAAGTTGTAGGCCTCCACGCCCATGTTGAGAAAGCGGCCCAGCACGTCCAGCACGTTATTGGCGTGTACGGTGGTGAACACCAGGTGCCCCGTCAATGCCGAATTGATGGCGATCTGCGCGGTTTCCTGATCGCGGATTTCGCCCACCATGATCTTATCCGGATCGTGGCGCAAAATGGACCGCAATCCGCGCGCGAAAGTCAGCCCCTTCTTTTCGTTCACCGGAATCTGCGTGATGCCCTTGATCTGATACTCCACCGGATCTTCGATGGTGATGATCTTGTCCTCGTCGTTCTTGATT
>JAJXXG010000899.1 GCA_021781255.1 Acidobacteriota bacterium | reverse complement strand
ATAAGCCGTGAGGATGTAGCGCCTATCACAGCAACGCAGCCAAGGCCATTTGTAGGATGGCGGTATGCGCTTGAAAGGGAAGATAGTCTTCATCACCGGGGCCAGCGCTGGCATAGGCGCGGCAACCGCTTTGGCGTTTGCGGCCGAGGGTTCGCGTTTGCTGCTGGCCGCCCGCCGCGCCGGCAAACTGGCTGAGGTCGCCTCGAAGGCGCTGGATCGCGGCGCCGCAGCCGTCTATTCCATCGATCTGGATGTGCGCAGTCGCCATGGCGTGCAGCGCGCCATCGACGAGCTGCCTCCGGAGTGGGCGGAGATCGAGATCTTGGTCAACAATGCCGGCCTTAGCCGGGGCATGGAAAAGCTCTACACGGGCAAGATCGATGACTGGGAAGAGATGATCGACACCAACATCAAGGGGATGCTCTATGTGGTGCGCGCCGTGGTTCCCGGCATGGTCGTGCGCGGCCACGGCCACGTGGTCAACCTAGGCTCCATGGCCGGCGAGCTGGTTTACCCCAACGGGGCGGTCTATTGCAGCACCAAGGCCGCTTCGCGTGCCATCAGCGACGGCCTCCGCGAGGATCTGCTTGGCAAGCCTGTGCGCGTTACTAGCGTCGATCCCGGGCTGGTCGAGACCGACTTCAGCCTCGTCCGATTCCGCGGCGACGCAGGCCGCGCCGCCAAGATATACAAGGGCATCAAGCCGCTCGCCGCCGAAGATGTCGCCGATGTGATTGTCTGGGCTGTTACCCGCCCCGAGCATGTGAACATCGCACGCGTCTCGCTCGCCTCAGTCAATCAGGCCAATAGCCTGCTTATTCACCGCGAGCAGTGACCGGCACACTTTACCGGATTGCACGTGCAAGACCACAAATCGACACACGGTCGCCTCGAATCGGGCAGCCCGAAGAAGCGCATCTTGCTGTAGAGTTTGGGGAAGGGAAGCTTGCTTTCCGGCTCCGCTTTACCCCATTGCCTGAATCTGCGACTCAACGTGGGCCAGTGCGGCCTCAAGAGCGGCGCGCCGGCCCGGATTCGACGTCTTTTGCGACAGGATATTTTCGCGTTGCAGGTTGAGCGACTGTTTCTCTCGTTCCCGCGCTGCGCGCTGCTGTTCGGCTGCGCGCCGGTCCTCATCGCTCACAAGGCCGTTGCCGGGATCCGCTCCGGGATTCTCCAAAGCACTTGCCATCTGATCCTCCACCGATTTACTCTCCCATCCACGAGCCATAATGTTATTCTACGGGACTCTGCTCAATCGCGTCCCGAAGAATGATGAGAGTGGAACCGGAAAGGTAGAGAGGTTTAGCATGCGCGCCTGGCAAATTTCGACCTTCGGCATTGATTCTTTGGAGTTTGTGGAGCGGCCCACGCCCGCGCCGGGCCCCGGCCAGGTCTTGGTGGGCGTACAGGCGGTTTCGCTCAACTATCGTGACCTGATGATGGTGAAGGGGCTCTACAACCCCAAAATGGCGCTGCCGCGGATTCCCTGTTCCGACGGCGCCGGCACGGTCGTGGAGGTCGGCGAGGGCGTGACTCGGTGGAAGCCGGGCGACCGCGTGGCCGGCATCTTTATGCAAAACTGGCTCGACGGGCCGCCGACCGCAGCGAAGGCTCGCGGTGCGCTGGGCGGCGACATCGACGGCATGTTGGCCGACTTTGTGGTGCTCAACGAGGACGGGTTGGTCGCTCTGCCCGACCACCTGAGCTTTCAGGAAGCCGCTACGCTGCCCTGCGCCGGCGTGACGGCCTGGAACGCACTGGCAGCGGGAGACCTTAAGCCGGGCTCCACGGTCCTCATCCTGGGCACGGGCGGCGTCTCCATCTTTGCCCTGCAATTTGCACGGTTGAAGGGCGCGCGCGTCCTCGGCATCTCCTCAAGCAACGAAAAGCTGGAGCGGGCCAGGGCTATGGGACTTGACGCCGGGCTGAACTACCGCGACAACCCCGACTGGGACCACTGGGCGGCCGATCAGACGGGCGGCGAGGGCGTTGACCTGGTGGTCGAAGTGGGCGGCATAGGCACTATTGCACGCTCGCTCAAGGCCATTCGCCCCGGTGGAACTGTGTCGCAGGTGGGCGTTCTGGCCACCACGACTGAACCGTTCCCGCTGCCGCTGATCCTGATGAAAATGGCGCGCATTCACGGCATCTACGTGGGCTCGCGCAAGGATTTTGTGGAGATGAACCGAGCCATCAGCGCGGCCGAGTTGCGCCCGGTGGGCGAAGAGTTTAACTGGACACAGGCCCGTGAAGTGCTGGAGCGGATGGAAGAGGCCAGCCACTTCGGCAAGCTGGTTCTCACGGTGAGTTAAGGCAGTGCTGGCGCCGCTGACTCCGCTGAATTAAAGTATTCCAGTGAATCTACACGAACAAATGCTTGCAGTCGCCATCGAAGAAGCTCGCCAGGGCCTCGACGAGGGCGGCATTCCCATCGGTGCGGCGCTGTTTACGCGCGAGGGCGAACTGGTGAGCCGCGGCCACAATCGCCGCGTGCAGCACGGCGATCCCAGCATCCACGCGGAAACTGATGCCTTTCGCCGCGCCGGCCGCCAGCGCAGCTACCGTAACCTTGTGATGGTCACCACGCTGGCCCCGTGCTGGTATTGCAGCGGCCTGGTGCGCCAGTTCCGTATCGGCACGGTAGTGGTGGGCGAGAGCCGCACCTTTGCCGGGGGCGCGGACTGGCTGCGCGAAATTGGCGTCGAGGTCATCGACCTTGACAACCGCGAGTGCCGCGAACTGCTCGAAGGGTATATCGCGATGCATCCGGAGATCTGGAACGAAGATATCGGGGAAGAATAGACGGGGAACAGCCTCAAGTCCGCATCGTGAATGGTTCAGAGGAGTGCAGCGGGGCCGGTGCGCGCGCGGAAATTTGTTTTCCTGTAATCTTGCTTGATGCACAATGAGGAGATGAGGTAAAGGCGGTCGTGCCGCGCATTCACTTTCAACAGCAACTCGCCGAACTCAAGGACAAGCTTCTGGGCATGGCGGCTCTGGCGCAGCAGGCGGTCGACGCCGCCGTGGAAGCCTACCTGCGGCGCGACAAGGGCCTGTGCAAGTTTGTGAAGCAGAACGAAAGGGCGATCGACACCGCGCAGCGGGAGCTCGACGAGATGGCCTATGAGTTGCTGGCCAAAGAACAGCCCATGGCTATCGATCTGCGCTTTATCCTTGCCGTGATCAAGATCAACGGCGACCTGGAACGGATCGGCGACCAGTCCATGAGCATCACGCGCCGGACCAGGGAGATTCTTACCGCCGAGGCGCTCGAGCTTCCGGTCGACTTCGCCGTCATGGGCGAGTTTGCCGGGCAGATGATCCGCACCGCTCTGCAGGCGCTGCTGGACGGCGACGCGCGTCTTGCCGAATCGGTGCGCGAGATGGACGACGAGATCGACCGCATGAACCGCCGCGCCCATAACGATCTGCTCAAGCTCATCGAAGAGAAGCCGCAGTTCACGCAGCAGGCAATCAGCGGAATCCTGGTGGCGAAAAACCTTGAGCGGATCGCCGACCACGCGTCGAACATCGCTACGGATGTGATCTTCTGGATTCGAGGCGCGGACGTGCGCCACGAGTTGAGCGCCGCGATGGACTGAAAGACAGCTTTTCGCCGTTGGCTTATCGTGCTGAAAACCGAGCGTTGCGGAATTGCGCGACGCCCGGTTTCTCTTTTTCTGTGCGGCGATTTAAACGCCGATCACCGCGCAAAGCTCCTTGACCGCCGCGGCGCTCTTCTTCAGCGCAGCGTCTTCCTCCGCCGTCAGCTTGATCTCAATGATCTGCTCGAGGCCGGCCGCGCCCAGTTTGCAGGGCACGCCGATGTAGTAACCGGAGATTCCGTACTCGCCCTCGAGATAAGCCGCGCAGGGCAGGATCTTCTTCTTGTCTTTCAGAATCGCCTCGGCCATCTCTGTCGCCGCTGCGGAGGGAGCGTAGAACGCGCTGCCCGTCTTCAGATACTTCACGATCTCGGCGCCGCCGTCGCGGGTGCGCTGCACAAGTTGCTCCAGGCGGTCAGGCGCGATCAGCTCTGTAATCGGGATTCCGGCGACTGTGGAGTAGCGCGCCAAGGGCACCATGGTGTCGCCGTGGCCGCCCAGCACAAAGGCCGTCACGTTTTCCACGCTCACGTTCAACTCGGCCGCGATAAAGGAGCGGAAACGCGCCGAGTCCAGCACGCCGGCCATGCCGAGGACCCGCTGGCGATTGAAGCCCGACTGGCGATAGGCGGCCTGGGCCATGGCGTCCAGAGGATTCGAGACGATAATGAGAACCGACTCCGGCGACTGCGCAACCACCTTTTGAACCACGTCGGACATGATCTTGAAGTTGGTGTTCAGCAGGTCGTCGCGGCTCATGCCGGGCTTGCGGGGAATGCCCGCGGTGATAACCACAATATCGGAGTTGGCCGTGGCCGCGTAATCGTTGGCGCCCACGATGCTCACGTCGCGCTTCTCGATGGGCATGGCTTCCAGCAGGTCCAGCGCCTTGCCTTGCGGCACGCCCTCCACGACGTCCACCAGCACCACATCGGCCAGCTCTTTGGCCGCAATCCAATGCGCGGTCGTAGCGCCCACGTTGCCTGCGCCCACAATGCTAACTTTTTTCCGCATGATGTTCTGTCTCCTTAAAAAATAAAGTCATGAAGCGAGTTTCTTGTTACATGTTGCCGATAATGCGCGTGGCAAACTCGCTGGTGCCCACCTTGGTGGCGCCGGCAGTCTGGCGCTCGAAGTCGTAGGTCACATACTTCTGCAAAATCGTCTTCTCCATCGACGCTTCGATGAGCCTGGCCGCCTCTTTCCAGCCGATCAACTCCAGCAGCATGACGCCGGAAAGAATCACCGAGCCGGGATTGACCGCGTCTTTATCCGCGTACTTGGGCGCGGTGCCGTGCGTGGCCTCGAAGACCGCGTAGCCGTCGCCGATGTTGGCGCCCGGCGCAATGCCCAGGCCGCCCACCTGCGCTGCCGCGGCGTCGGAGATGTAGTCGCCATTCAGATTGGTAGTGGCCAGGATCGAGTAATCCGCGGGGCGGATGATGATCTGCTGGAAGATGGAGTCGGCGATACGGTCGTTGACCAGGATCTTCGACTTCCACGCGCCGTTGCCGTGCGATTTGCCGATCGCGCCCAGGACCGCCTTGACCTCATCGCAAACCGAAGCCTGTAAGGCCGGAGACCCAAACTCCATGCCCGGCTCAATGAGCGCGGCAATCTCTTCAATCGAGATGCCCGGTCTGGCTTCCACATTGCCCAGAATCCAGCTCTCGCGCTCGGTCACAATCTGGTCGCGGAACTCCTGCGTGGCGACCTCGTAGCCCCACTCGCGAAACGCGCCCTCGGTAAACTTCTGGATGTTGCCCTTGTGAACCAGCGTGACCGTTTTGCGGCCCGTCTCCATCGCGCTGCGGATGGCGTAGCGCACCAGCCGCTTGGTGCCGAAAATCGATATGGGCTTGATGCCCACGCCCGAGTCGAGGCGCATTTTTTTCTTGGTTTTGGACAAGAGGTCATCATTGATGAAAGCAATCAGCCGCTCAGCGTCTTCTGATCCCTGCTTGAACTCGATGCCCGCGTACACGTCCTCGGTGTTTTCGCGGTAGATGACGATGTCGAGCTGCTCGGGGTGCTTTACCGGGCTGGGCACGCCCTGGTAATACTTCACCGGCCGCACGCAGACGTAGAGGTCGAGAATCTGCCGCAGGGCCACGTTGAGCGAGCGGAAGCCGCCGCCGACGGGCGTGGTGAGAGGCCCCTTGATGCTGACGCGCAGATCGCGCGCCGCGGCCACCGAATCGTCGGGCAGCCAGGTGTTGAACTGCCTGAAGGCCTTTTCGCCGGCGAAAATCTCAAACCAGCGAATGGCGCGCTTGCCGCCGTAAGCTCTTTCGACTGCGGCGTCGAAGACCCGCTGCGAAGCTTTCCAGATGTCGCGGCCCGTGCCGTCGCCCTCGATAAAGGGAATGATGGGATGATCTGGCACGGCAAACTGCCCGTTTTTGTAGTCTATCGGCTGGCCGTCCTTCGGCAGCTCCAGGCCGTTGTACGTGCTTTGCATGATTCTTAGGGAGGCCCCTTCCGTGAGTGGTCAAATCATGAGGGTACCATCTGCAAATTGAGCGTGGCAATGACGGGAAGCACACCTAGGGGGCCCTACCTCTCGCTCCTGTCAGTCAATCTGTCGCCGTCGAAGCGCGGAATGCCGAAGTGGCCGCGCAGATGGAGCAGGTCAACAGGACTCAAATTGCCGGCCACGGTCGCCAGCGTCAGGCTCCTGGGGCTCTCGACCAGCACTACCGCGCCACGCACGTTGACGCCGTCCAGCACCACCCACAAGTCGGTGGTTCTATCGTGCACCGGGCCGCCCGCGCTGGTGCTGCTGACGATGTGCTTCCAGCCGCGCAGGTGGTAGGCCTGGCGGATGGCCTCGACTTGCGCCGGGTCAATCGCCAGGGAATCGTCCGCAGCGGGGTTGCCCGCTTCAGGGTTGCCGAATCGCAGCACATGCACGCTCAAGCCGTCGAGCCTGCCAACTGCGTGCCTTGCGGCCGCTTCGGAGTCGGGCATTAGGTCCGCGGCTGCCGCGAGCATGGTGCGGTCCAGCGTAAAGCTCTCTTTGGCCACGGCCTGCTCGCTCAGTAGCGCCAGCGCGGGAGGCGTCCACTCCAGAATCGCCGCACTAATGTCAGGATAGGCGGCGGGGATCGGACGCCCATGGGTGGGAGGGCCGCCGGGGTAGGGCCGCGCGGAAGGGCCTGCAGGAGTTTGCGCCTGCAAGAAGCCGCAGCTCATAGCAACGGCTAGGACAGGGATTCCCAAAAAGCACATCCTTCTCATGTTCAATTAAACGTCGCAAACGCCGGAAAGTTGCGCTCGCGCGGCCTCCCGGCAGGCTCCCGCACCGCTTCCTCGCACCCGCCGGATCTCCCGTCGGGCACGGGCCTGGCGGCATGGGAACTGCCTTCAAACATGAAGCTCGAATGAAATTCCCGGAATCTCTTTTCGCACCCGCCCGGATGCGATAGACTCAGGCGGGAACCTTCAAAATCTGGAACAAACTTCACACCCATGGAGGGCACATAGAAATTGGGAAAAAGCATGGTCCCGAAGAAGCTTTTCTTCACCAAGGGCGTTGGCAAACATAAGGAGCGGTTGACCTCTTTCGAGCTGGCCCTTCGGGATGCGGGCATCGCCTCACAGAACCTGGTGCGAGTCTCTTCCATCTTTCCGCCGCAATGCAAGATGATTCCGCGCAAGGAAGGCCTCAAGTACCTGAATGACGGCGAGGTTGTTTTTGCGGTGATCGCGGAAAACTCCACGCGCGAGGCGCACCGGCTCGTCGCCGCTAGCATTGGCGTGGCCATTCCGGCCGACCGCAACACCTATGGCTATCTGAGCGAGCATCATAGCTTCGGCGAGACCGAGGAGCAGGCCGGAGAATACGCCGAAGAACTGGCTGCGGAAATGCTCGCCACTACGCTGGACGTGGAATTCGATCCCGACACCAGTTGGGACGAGAAGAAAGAAATCTACCGCATCTCCAACAAGATCGTCCGCACCAGCAACGTCACGCAGTCGGCGGTGGGCGACAAGCGCGGCAAGTGGACCACCACGATTGCCGCCGCAGTGCTGATTCTGGGAGAGTAGGGTTCTCTGTTTCCCGAATCTTTGGCCGCGCAGTTGCGCAGAACTTGGGTGCCCCCGGGTTCCGAAGTCCCCACGGACAGATCTTCGCCCGTGGGGTGAAGATCTCGATTCTGAGACCTGGGATAGCACAAGCCCCAATTGCAACTTCGGGGCCGCGGGGCACTAAACCTGATGCGGACGCGCCTGGCAGGCAAATCTATGGTTGATACACGCAAATTCACCGTTGCTCTCGTGCAGATGCGCATGGGCGCGGACCCCGAGGCGAACTTCTCGTCCGCGCTCGGCCACATCCGCGAGGCCGCGCGGCTGGGCGCCCACGTGGTCTGCCTTCCTGAGCTTTTCCGCACGCAATATTTCTGCCAGCGCGAGGAGCTTGCGCTCTTTGACCTTTCAGAGGAGATTCCGGGCCCGTCTACGACGAAGCTCGCCGAAGTCGTGCGCGAAACAGGTGTATCTGTCGTCGCATCGCTGTTTGAGCGCCGCGCGCCGGGCCTCTACCACAACACGGCGGTTACGTTGAATGCTGATGGCCAGATCGCCGGCATCTACCGCAAGATGCACATCCCGGACGATCCGCTCTATTACGAGAAGTACTACTTCACGCCGGGCGATCTGGGCTTTCAGGCCGTGGATACGGCTGCCGGCCGCGTGGGCACGCTGGTCTGCTGGGACCAGTGGTATCCCGAAGCCGCG
>JAJXXG010000319.1 GCA_021781255.1 Acidobacteriota bacterium | reverse complement strand
AGTCCATCGAGGCAAAGGAAGGCGTCAACATCCGCAAGGAAGACCAGACCCTTGCCACCATCACCTTCCAGAACTACTTCCGCCTCTATCAAAAACTCAGCGGCATGACCGGCACCGCCGAAACCGAGGCCGCCGAGTTCGAGAAAATCTACAAGCTCGAAATCGTCGTCATCCCCACCAACAAGCCGCTGCTCCGCGTTGAAAATCCCGACATCGTCTTCCGCACCGCCAAGGAAAAATACAAGGCCGTCGCGGACGACATCTCCCTGCTCCACGAAAAGCAGCAGCCCGTGCTCGTCGGCACCACGTCCATCGAGAAAAGCGAGCTGCTCTCCAGCATCCTCGCCCGCAAAGGCGTGCGCCACGTCGTGCTCAACGCCAAGTTCCACGAGCGCGAAGCAGAAATCGTGGCCCAGGCCGGACGCCTCGGCATGGTCACCATCGCCACCAACATGGCCGGCCGCGGCACTGACATCCTCCTCGGCGGCAACGCCGAATTCATGTCCCGCCAGGAGCTGGTCAAGAAGGGCAGGGCCCGCGCCATCAGCGTCGCCGAAGGTGCCATCAACCCCATGGCCCCCGCCGGATTCCAGCGCTTCTACTATCAGGGCCAGGAGTTCGAAGTCTCCGAGTCCGACTGGACCGAGACATTCGCCGTCTACAACCAGGCCGCGCAGCAGGAACACGCCCAGGTCATCGAGGCCGGCGGCCTCTTCATCCTCGGCACCGAGCGCCACGAGTCACGCCGCATCGACAATCAGCTTCGCGGCCGCGCCGGCCGCCAGGGCGACCCCGGCGCATCGCGCTTCTTCCTCTCGCTCGAAGACGACCTCATGCGCATCTTCGCCAAGCAGTGGGTCAGCACGCTGCTTGAGCGCCTCGGCATGGAAGAAGGCGTGCCCATCGAGTCCAAGATGATCTCCAAGCGCATCGAAGGCGCGCAAAAAGCCGTCGAAGCGCAGAACTTCGAATCCCGCAAGCACCTGCTCGAATACGACGACGTCATGAACAAGCAGCGCGAAGCCGTCTACGGCCTGCGCCGCCAGCTCCTCGAAGGCGTCGAGCAGCGCGAACTCATCCTCGAAGACTACGTCGGCGGCATCCTCAGCAGTCTGCTCGACGAGTTCACCCCCGAGGATAAGCATCCCGACCAGTGGAACATCAAGGATCTGGAAGAAAAGCTCATCGGCCAGTTCGGCCTCAGCCTCTCCGCTGCCGGCATCAATCCGCTCGAAATCACACGCCACGAACTCGGCGACACCATCTTTGACAAGCTCAAGGAACAGTACGAAGCCAAGGAAAAAATCCTCGGCTCAGAAACCATGCGCTACCACGAACGCATGGTCATGCTCAGCGTCATCGACGGCCTCTGGAAGGAACACCTGCTCTCCATGGACCACCTCAAGGAGGGCATCGGCCTGCGCGGCTACGCGCAGCAGGACCCACTCGTGGCCTACAAAAAGGAATCCTTCGACATGTTCGAGGCCATGATGCTCAAGTTCCAGGAGGATACCTGCCGCTTCCTCTTCCGGATGCAGATCATCGGCCCCGACGGCCAGCCCGTCAACGTCGCGCCCGAGCCGCGCCGCGAGGTCCCGGCCGCGCCGCCCGTAGCCAGCGCAGAGCTGTCTCCGGACGGCACCCAGCCGCGCGAAATTGCCATCCCCACGCGCCAGCCCTCCACCACCATCGACGCGTTGGAGAAGGAGTTCCACCGCAAGAAGCAGCGCGAGCTCGCAGTCGCCAGCCGCGCCGGAGCCGGCGAAGCCTCCCAGCCCACCCAACGCATCACCGGCGACAAAGTTGGCCGCAACGATCCCTGCCCCTGCGGCTCCGGCAAGAAGTACAAGAAATGCCACGGCGCTGAAAAGTAGCCGGGCCGGAATCAGCGGCGGTGGCAGCCTCCCACCGCCGCTGTTCTTTGCGCTCCCCACTACTCATTCATATCGAAGCGGATATCCAGATTCACCGTGGACGGGCCCTCGCCCCGCACAAACCGCCACTTACGCACCGCTTCCTCGGCCGCCGTTGAAAGCATGTGGTTCCCGCTTACCGTCTTCACATCCGTCACCATGCCCGCCGCATCCACCGTCACTTCCAACTTCACTACGCCGGTAACCCGCATGCGCTTGGCAACCTCCGGATACACCGGCGACACGCGCGACTTCACGGCGCGATCCTCCGCCCTGCCCTGCAGCGCTATCACCGCCACCAGCGCCAGCGCAGCCGCCCGCAGCATCCATCCGCCTGCGCGCCGCAGCCTGTACCTGCCCTGCCTCACACAATCCATCCTCTTGCCCCTCCAGAAAGAAAAAGTCCTCGCTGTGGTTATCGGCAAGAGCTGATGCCGGGATGAATGTGTCTGAAATTTTTGAGATTTCTGATTCCCAGAGGATCGAAAGCGTCTCAGGCCGCCCCCGCAGCCGCCACCGCCGCAAAGGTCAAGTCCGCAGCATCGCACTTGTGCTCCGCCCGCCACGCTTCAAACAGACGCCCGTAGCTCAGCGTCATGTACTCCGAGCGCGCCACGCCCAGCCGTGCCGCCGCGCCGTCAATCCACTCCGCGGAACCTTCAAGCTCCGCAAAGTCCCCAATCGGCGTCTCGTCCATCACGCAGTGCCCTTCGCCGTCCGTCCACTCGCTGCGCCATTTTTCATAGCGAAAGGCCGCCACCAGTCCCAGCGCAACAAAAACCTCCGCCAGCGCTTCGCCATCCGCCACCGCTGTTTCCGTCTCCACGCGGTGCTTGTGCCGGTCCTCGCCCACCCCGGAGTCAGGCACCCGCTTGTGCGTCACCGTCCACCGACCGCCATAGTTCCGGATGCGCAGAATCTCCGTCCGCGCTCGCATTTGCCGGTCAGGCGTGTCATACAGCACGTTGCTCTCAAACTGCCGTGGCGACTCCTGCCGGAAACCCGCCGCCAGCAGCCGCCCGGCCAGTTGAGCCACATCCGCTACCTGGAACTTGATCTCCGTCTCGATAGCCATCGTAATCAGCGAGTATACGGCAGCCCGCGGCGTCTCACACTATCCCAACCCGACCGCAAACAGCGAGAATAGAAGCGTGAAGACCCTCCGACTGGCCGTGGACCCCGCCCACCTCGACACCCCCGAGGCACGCCAAGCCATCGCCCGGGCCGCGCAGATCCTCCGCGACGGCGGACTCGTCGCCCTGCCCACTGAGACCGTCTACGGCCTCGGCGCCAACGCCCTTGACCCCGCCGCCGTCGCCCGCATCTTCGCCGCCAAGCAGCGCCCTTCCTGGGACCCCGTCATCGTCCACATCGCCGGCCCCGTCGAACGCAACCCCATGCTCGACGCGCTCGTCACCCATGTCCCCGAGCCCGCTCGCCGCCTCATGGCCGCCTTCTGGCCCGGCCCGCTCACTCTCCTGCTGCCGCGTTCCGCCGCCGTGCCCGATAGCGTCACCGCAGGCCGCCCGCTCGTCGGCATCCGCATGCCCGCTCACCCCGTCGCCTTTGAACTCATCCGCCAGGCCGGCGTGCCCATCGCCGCGCCCAGCGCCAATACCTTCGGCCACATCAGCCCCACCACCGCCGCCCACGTCCTCGAAGACCTCGACGGACGCATTGACGCCATCCTCGACGCCGGTCCCACCCTCCACGGCGTCGAGTCCACCGTCCTCGACCCATGCCAAAGCCCCATGCTCATCTACCGTCCAGGCGCCGTCACCGCCCAGCAGATTCAGCAGGCCGCCGGCCCCGTCGAAATCTTCCACACCGCCCGGCCGCTCCGGTCCACCCCGCGCGAGGCACTGCCCTCGCCTGGCGTCGGCCTGCGCCACTACGCCCCACGCGCCCATCTCATCCTGGTGGAAGGTTCCCTCGACGACCTGCCGCGCCGCCTTGCCGAAGCCGCGGAGCCCCATGCGCGCAAGCGCCTCGGCCTCATGCTCCCCGCCGAACTCGCGCCGCCCGGCCTGCCTGCCCCGCTCGGCGCTGCCGTCCTCTTCCCCTGGGGCCGCTGGGACGCGCCCGAAGAGCTGGCCCGCGACCTCTACGCCGGCCTGCGCGCGCTCGATGCCCAGGGCTGCGCCGTCATCCTCTGCCCTCTGCCGCCCGCCGCCGGCCTCGGCGCAGCCATCCGCGACCGCCTCCGCAAAGCCGCGCACAGCGAGAGCGCTGAGCAGCAGCCACAGCCGTAGAAGACGCTGTCATCTTGAGCAAAACACGCCGCCCCACTCACCACACTGTCATCTTGAGCGACCGCAGCGCAGCGAAGGGAGTCGAAAGATCCGCGGTTGCTTTCCGCCTCCACACCCTGCCAGCCCGAGCGCACCTCGCCCACCGCGTCGTCATCCAGTGCACAACGCATAGGAAGAAGCGAAGCAAACGATCGGCCTCTGTTCTTCAAACTTCAGGCGATTCATCGAGACCCCTACTGTCCCGCATCGCCCAGCTTGTACATATACTTGATCGCCGACTTGTAAATCAGCGTCCTCGCCCGTCCACGCACCTTCAGCGCCCGCCCGTCATACCACTCGATGCAGCCCTCAACATGCTCGCCGTCCATCAGCACAATCACCATCGGCGTCTGCGCCTGAATCTGCTTCTGCAGATAAAACAGCTCCGCCTGCCGATGCGCACTCTCCTCCTCGGCCAACTGCGGAGTAAAGCGAAGCGGCATTGCGGACATTCTCGCCATGCGCTGTGCGGGCAATGCCGTTGCCCTGCCTATGCCGTGTTCACTGCCGTTCAGGACTTCTGGACTGATCATGGCTGTGGTCCTTCCTTGAGCAGGTGAGACTCTGCGTTGCCGGGCGCTCAGGTCGCGCCAGCACATGCCGCTCAGCGCAAAAGACAACAGCGCCTCGCCAGGGAATCCCTGTGCAGTACCGGCTTCAAATCGTGGCGTTGCCTGATCGTACTTTGAAAGATGCCCCGAGGATGACCGGGGTTGCATTGCCGCGCCTGGAAAGCACACCTCAGCGCTCGCCCAGACTCACCGCCATCGCGTCCAGTGACAACGACCGCAGCAGGTTCCGCCGCATCCCCTGCTCCACCTGCCCCAGCGCCCGCGCCGCCCCGTCAATCCAATCCACGGTCAGCCCCTGCGCCAGCTTCTCCAGCTCCGCGGTCATATCCACATTCCGCGCCAGTTGCGGAGTGCCCGCCACCACCAGCAGCAGATCTTCCAGCAGCGCGCCCAGCGCCCGCAGCAGATTCACCGTCTTCTCCTGCCCGTCCGCCCCCGCGCGATACGTCTCCGTCACGCGGAAAAGCTGTGAGAAGTCCGGCTCCTTCAGCGCCGTCTGCAGCACCACCAGCGCGTCCTGCCTGCTCGCCTGATACGCCGCCAGGTCCCGCGTCAGCGCCCGTCCCACCGCGCCCTCGGCCAGCCGCGCCACCAGCGCCCTGTCCTCCCGCTTCATCTGCGGCCGCCGTTCCAGCAGCAGCGCCTCCAGTTCGGCGGCAGGCAGCGCCCCCAGCCTGTGCAGCACCGCCCGCGAGCGAATCGTCGGCAGCAGTTCCTGTGGGTTTTCTGTCAGCAGAATCAGCGACGTATGCTCCGGCGGCTCCTCCAGCAACTTCAGCAGGCTGTTGGCCGCCTCCTTCATAAACGCCGACGAGGTAAAAATCGTGAATGACCGCTTCGCCTCTGTCGGTGGCCGGTACCATGCCACGTGAATCACCTGCCGCACCTGCCCCAGCTTGATCAGCAGTTGCGGCGGGTCCGGCGGCACAATCAACACATCCGGGTGTGTCTGGATCAGAATCCGCGTCTCCCGCTTGTCGGCGTCGCGCATCTCCTCGCGCGCTTCCACGGCCTCGGCCACGCGCTCTTCCAGGTTCGCTGCATCGCCAATCCGCTCGCAGTTCCGGCAGTGGCCGCAATAGTCCGGCAAGCCACCCGTCACCGTCGGCTCCAGGCAGTTCACCGCCCGCGCCAGCATCAGCGCCAGCGTGTATTTGCCCGCGCCCTTCGGCCCCGACAGAATCATCGCCTGCGGAAACCGTCCCGCCGCAATGCTCTCCCGCAGCCGCGTCACCGTCGCCGAATTGCCAAGAAACTCCTGAAAGCCCACGTTCTTGAGCCTAGAGCATCCCGGGAGCAGTGTCGAGGACGCACCAGAATCGCGCCATGCTCGCCCACGCCTTCCCGCGCACTCCGATTTAGTTTGCTCAAACCGGCGCCACCTCCTATGCTTTCTGCACTGACTCAAGCTGGTTCTTCAGCTTGCGAGGAGTGCTATGGGGCGGGCAATCTTCATCAGCTACCGCAGGGATGACACGGAAGGCGAAGCTGGCCGGCTGTTCGACGACCTGACCCGAACCTTCGGCGGGAAATCCGTCTTCATGGACGTGACCGACATCAAGCCGGGTCTCGATTTTCGCAAGGTCATCGATGACAACGTAGCCACCTGCGGCGTGCTGCTCGCCATCATCGGACCCACCTGGACCACAATCACCAAAAGCTCCGGCGAACGGCGTCTCGACGACCCCAACGATTTTGTTCGGCTCGAAATCGCCTCCGCCCTGGCACGCGACATCGCCGTCATTCCCGTGCTGGTGCATGACGCCAGGATGCCACCCCCTGACCAGTTGCCGGACAATCTGAAAGACCTGGCCTTCCGCAACAGCGTGGAAATTACCCACACGCGCTGGAACTCTGACGTGCAGTTGCTGATGGACGCGCTTCGCCAGTACGTCGGCGCATCCAGCACCGCCAGCAGCGAGCCCGTGCATGCCACCGTCCCGGTGCAGCTTCCGCCCGCGAACGCCCCGGTCCATGAGCCCTCAGCCGCCCGCGCTTCAAAGACGCCGCTCTATGCGGGCATCGCCGTGGCCGCCGTGCTGGCGATTGCCGCTGCCACATTCTTCGCGCGACATGGCTCGGGCGCCACAGGCAACTCGACCAATGGCACAGCCGGCAACGCCGCAACGCCAGCGGCAACAACTACCGCCGCGTCCATAGAAAGTCCGCTCGCAGGCACCTGGGTCAATTCCTCCCCGCTGCAACGCGGCAGCGTCAGCAAGCTGGAGATCGCCGCCACGGGGAATCAGCTCTCCATCCACGCGTGGGGAAAATGCAAATCCGCAGAGTGCGACTGGGGCACTCAGGCGACCACCTTCGATGGCCAGAAGGCCACGGCGACCTGGGCCTTCCTCACACAGACAGCCGAGTCGGAAAAGGGCCGGGTGGTGACCGTCACCATCAACCCGGAAAACGCTCGCCTCCATGTGGCCGCATTGAATACTTATCCACATCGCCCCGCCACCGAGCGGCAGGCCGAATTCGTGCGGACACAGTAAGCCGGGGCGCTTCAGGACTCCTTCACAGCCGTCTTGCCCGCCTGCTGCTGAAGAGAACCCCACTGGGCGTCCTCCTGCGAAACGGTCGACTCGACCCGTTCGGCAAGCAGCGCGCGCGGGTCCGCGGCGCCTGCGTACGGCCCCGCATTAGCCAGATACACATACTTCTCGTGCTTCAGCGACTCGCAGGTGGAGCGATAATTCGCCCAGATTTGCTGGTACTGGTTGAGGTGCAGAAACCCCTCAAGAATGGTAATGAGCACGCCCAGGCCCGCGATGATCAGCTTGTCATGCGGCAAACTGATTCCGGCCAGAAAGGGAATGACGGCTGCCGCAAGAATCTCCGTTACCTTGATGCGCTTGAAAGTCCGCTGCGCAGCGCTGCTCTTGCGGTCGTACCAGGCAATCTGATCCTCAAGCCGGGCATAGATCGGATCGCCCCCGGCAAGTGCGTCCCCTGTATCACGCATCCCAAGGCCTCCTCATTGCAGAATCAGAGTAACCGGCTGTATCGCATGCACAAAATCTTATTTCGAACAAACAGCCGGGCCACTCTTTGCCGCCGCGCCTCTTTCAGGAGCCATCCCCGCCGCCAGCAACCTTTCTCCACCCTGCCCGTACAATAGATTTAGGAAGCCGACCCGACCGATGGCGGACCAAGCGCAAAAGCATCCCCTCCAGCCCAACCCGAAGCAGCCCGACCCGCCCAGGACGGAGCCTCGCAAAGCCGACGAGGACCCGATCGGCAAGGTCTACGACTCGCGCCTCATCCGGCGGCTGGGCCAATACCTGCGCCCCTACTGGTGGCAGGCGGCCGTCTCTTCGGTTGCGGTCTCCCTCAAGTCCCTCAGCGACGTAGCCGGTCCCTACCTCGTCAAGGTCGCCCTCGATCGCTACCTCACCGGCAAGCCCGGACCAGCCACCACCTGGCTCACGCGCCGCCTGCCCGCCGACCCCGTGCACGGCGTAACCGCGCTCGCTGGCATCTATCTGGTCGCGCTCCTCTCCGCCTATCTCTTTGAGTTCATCCAGACCTACCTCATGCAGTGGACCGGCCAGAAAATCATGTTCGACCTGCGCCGCGACATCTTCCGCCA
>JAJXXG010001287.1 GCA_021781255.1 Acidobacteriota bacterium | reverse complement strand
GCGTCGCCTGCAGGAATCCGGTTCCAGCTTTCAACGGGTTTTGGATGAAGCCCGGCACCAGATGGCGCGGTATTACCTCTCCAACTCTGTGTTGGAGTTGAATGAGGCCGCATATCTGCTTGGCTTTGAAGACCCGAACTCATTCGGCCGTGCCTTTCGCGCCTGGGAAGGCGTGCCACCAAGCGATTGGCGTGAAACTCATCGCGCTACTACTGCTAACTAAGGCAGGTCGTGCGCACGGCATACCCGTTGGCTGCAATGAATGAGCGCATTATCTCCGCCGAGTCACTCATCTACAAACCGTGGGGAACGCCTAAAGACCACCGTAGTCGCTGAAGACAGCGCCTTTTGTGGATTGGATTGTGGATTGTCACTGTGGATGCCATCATTCCTTAAGCCTTTTTGGAATGTATGGCGGGGACGACGGGGCTCGAACCCGCGACCTCTGCCGTGACAGGGCAGCGCTCTAACCAACTGAGCTACGTCCCCAGGGTGCAACCTGGGCCGCAGAAGCGAATCTCGCGGAAGAAATCAGGCCCTGATTCGTTCCGCCGGGGTACTGTTTCCGGCTGCTTCCAAGCCCGGGCGGGCAGGATGCACTTTTGCTTCTGCAACAAGATTGAGTGTATCAGAAACCCGTCCCTTTTGGGGATGGCCGGCAACGGGATTGTACGAGCATTGCGTGGCTTTTTGCCGCCGGATCAACGCGCGCTGTGTATCTCAATTCCCTCTCGATTGGTTGACGGTTGGAACGCGAGAAGAACGCACCTCCGGGCACTGGCACTCAGTTGGTGTACACCCGGACATAATCCACCAGCATCTCTGCGGGGAACGGAGTGGAAGCGTTAGGCGCGCCGGGCCAGTCGCCGCCAATGGCCAGGTTGAGCAGGATAAAGCTGCTTTGGCCTGCGTCAAAGGGCCACTCTGCGCCATTCAGCTTCTTCATGTCCGCCGTTGTGTAGGTCACGTAGGGATGAGCCGGGTCATCGATGTAATAGGCTACCGTGCCTTTAGACCAGATCATGCCATAGGTATGCCAGTCAGCCGCCGTCTGACCGCTGGGGAAGTTGATGACCGTGCCCAGGCCAATGTCGCCGGTAAAGCCGACTCCATGCACCGAGCCTTCATTCCAGTCAGGCGTTTTGGCCGCATTCACGCGCTCCAGCACGTCCATTTCGCCGCAGGCAGGCCAGCCCACCGTTGCAATGTTGTTGCCCATCAGCCAGCCCGCAGGCCAGAAGCCCTGCGCCTCCGGCACACGCGCGCGCATCTCAAAACGGCCGTACTGGAAGCTGAACAGTCCCTGCGTATTGAGGCGCGCCGAGGTGTAGTCGCCGCTCGACGTGTGCTGGGCAACAATATGCAGATATCCATCTGCGCCAACAAATACGCTGGGGCTTCCCGTGGAGCATGGCGCAGCATTCGAACCCCATGCGCAATAGTTCTCGAGTTCGTGATTGCCAAAGCCGTTGTTGCCGGTGTCGTAGGTCCAGACGTGCGGGTTTGGTTGCGCGTTCGTTCCAGTGGAATTTGCAAACTCGTCGCTCCAGACAAGGGCGCCCGATGGAATATTGGGCGTAAAACTCTGGCTGGCGACGCTGCTCGCACTGCCGGATACAACGGCGATGGCCTTCACCGTGAGGTTCGACGCAACCAGAAACGGCGCTTGATAGATTTGCGACACCGTGGAGGGCTCGCTTCCATCCACGGTGTAGTAAATGGTGGCGCCGGCACTACTGGTGGCGAGGCTCACGATCACTGCGCCGTTCTGCGCGGGAGTGGTGGAGACGGCGGGGACGGCTGCCTTCGTTCCGGGCGCGGCGTTCAACCTACCAGGGCCGCCACAACCCATGAGCAACACAGCCGATAAACAAAACACCGATACTTTCACCCTGCCCTCCAAACCTGGATTCCGGCTTCCAGCGCAAGAACAATGCGCTCATCCGGCGACACCCATCTAAGCACCGGGCATTTGATTGCGTCAAACCGCCGCGGCGCAGACGACGCGCACGCAGTGAATGGCCGTAGACCGCCCCCAGAAAAGGCTGGCTACACCACGAAGTATTTAGCCTGCCGATGGTGGACCACGATGGCGTTGGTGCTTTGCTCCGGCTCAAGGTGGAAGCCCTCTGTGAGCCGAACCCCGATGTTTTCCTCGGGCTTGAGCAGCCGAAAGATTTTGGTCTGGTCCTCAAGGTTGGGGCACGCGGGATAGCCGAAGGAGTAGCGCGAGCCGTGATATTTCTGGTGAAAGAGGTCCGTCACGCGCGGCGCATCTTCACCAGCAATGGAGAGGAACTCGCGCGCCTGCTTGTGCGCAATCTCTGCCAGGGCTTCTGCCGTCTCCACTGAGAGCCCGTGCAGATACAGATATTTTGTAAAGTCTCCTGCATCGAAGAGCCTCTGCGTCTGGCGGCTGGCCTCATCGCCAATGGTCACGATGGTGAGGCCCACCACATCGCGCTGCGCGGCGGTAATGGGCTCAAAGAAGTCGGCGATGGAAAGCCTCCGCCCCTGCGCCTGGCGCGGGAACGTAATGCGCTCCAGCTCGCGCGCCGGGTCTTCCGGATCAAAGACCACCAGGTCATTTCCCTGGCTTGCGCAGGGATAGAACGCGATGATTGTCTTTGGCTCAAACCAGCCCGCTGCGTCCACTTCCTTTTCCAGATTGAGCAGAATGGGACGGTACTTTTCTTCCACCAGGCGGAGGTAATCACTCTGCGCGGCCGTCTTGAGCTGCCACTGATTCTTGAAGAGAGCGGTCTCATTCAGATACGGAAAGACTTCATCAAGCTTGTAATTCCTGAAGACACGCGCACCCCAGAAGGCGGGCGTCGGGATCGCAGAAACCCGCTCAACCACCGGGGAACGGCCCTCAGGCGTCAACTCCACGAGTGTCAGGTCCGCCGTGGCGACATTGGCCCTGTTGAAGACCTTCACTGTTTTCCCTTCCTCTTCCCTGCTTGTCCTTGCGGCTTCATCGGCTGATGTCAGGTCCGTTATGACGTGCAAGCCGGCAAATGCGTCCTCGGCATAGAACACCGGCCCTGCGTACTCTTTGCGCAGGTCGTCTTCCACATATTTGCGGGTGAGCGCGGCGCCGCCGCAGATGACTGGAACAGTCATGCCCAGCCGCTCGAGATCCTGCAGCACGTACTTCATTTCGAGCGTGGACTTGACGAGCAGTCCGCTGAGCCCGATGACGTCGGCGCCGGCCTCGCGCGCGGCTGCAATGATGACGTCAGAAGGCTGCTTGATGCCCAGGTTCACAACGCGATAGCCGTTGTTGGAGAGGATGATATCCACGAGGTTCTTGCCGATGTCGTGCACGTCGCCCTTCACCGTCGCCAGCACCATCGTTCCTTTGCCGCCGCTGTCGGACTTCTCCATCTTCGGTTCAAGATAGGCCACAGCGGCTTTCATCACCGCGGCCGAATCGAGTACGGAGGGCAGTTGCATCTTGCGCGCGCCAAAGAGCTCGCCGACGGTCTTCATGCCGTCAAGAAGCACTGTGTTGATGAGGTCGAGCGGCGTGTACGTGGCCAGGGCCGACTCCAATGCCTCTTCAAGCGACTGCTTCGCTTCGCCCAGGCCGATACTGCGCTCGCCGCGGATGATGAGCTGCTTCAGCTTCTCCTCAATGCTGAGGTTCTCGACCGCGAGCACTTCTTCCTGCACGGCGCCTTTGCCAATAGAAGTGAAGTGGGCCATGTAGATCTGCAGCGGATCGCCGCCAGTGCGGTCCTGGAAAATGAGCTTGCGCGCCAGATCCACTTCGGCTTCGGGAATTTTGTAGAGAGGATAGATCTTCGAGTAGTTGACGATGGCCGCGTCCAGCCCGCGGTCCACGGCCTCTTTGAGGAAGACGCTGTTGAGCACGCGGCGCGCGTAGGCGTTCAGGCCGAAGGAGATGTTCGAAACACCGAGCACAGTTTTGCAGCGCGGCAGTTCAAGCTTGATGCGCCGCACCGCCTCCAGTGTCTCAATGGCCGCTGAACGATAGTCTTCCTGGCCAGTGGAGATGGGCAGAGTCAGCGGATCGAAGATCAAATCCTCCGCGCGCAAACCGTACTTGTTCACCGCCAGATCGTAAATTCGATGAGCGACAGCCACCTTGCGGTCAGCGGTCAGCGCCATGCCTTCTTCGTCGATGGTGAGCGCGATAACCGCGGCGCCATAGCGGCGCGCCATGGGCAGCACGAGGCTTGTGCGCTTTTCGCCATCTTCAAGATTGATGGAGTTGATGATGGGCTTACCAGGAATGCGCTTGAGCGCTTCTTCGATGACATTGGCCTCAGTCGAGTCCACCAGAATGGGCGCCGTGACGCGGGTAGCAATCTTTTCCAGCACCGCGTTCATGTAAGCCATCTCATCTTCGCCGACGATGGC
This sequence comes from Acidobacteriota bacterium, assembly GCA_021781255.1. The sequence continues at coordinate 3,983 of JAJXXG010001287.1, read as the reverse complement.
GCAGCAGAGGTCAAGCATCTGCGAGCCCTCGGTCACCAGCCGCTTGGCCATTGCCAGAATGCCGTCGTAGTCTCCCGCGCGCACCATGTTGCGGAAGGTCTCAAGGCGCGTGGTGGTGTTCATCTCCTCGGCAATCACCACGGGCTGGCCATCCACCTCAAGCGGCACCACGCTGAAGGCGCTGGCGGCCGTCGATTGCGGCTTGACGGTGCGCGGCGCGGGCGTGACGCCCTTGAGCGCCTCGACCACGGCATGCAGATGCTCCGGCGTCGTGCCGCAGCAACCGCCCACCACCTGCACTCCGTACTCGGCAACGAAGCGCCGGTGAAATGTCGCCAGTTCCGCAGGCGTGAGCTTGTAGACGGCGTGGCCGCCTTCATTTTGCGGCAGACCCGCGTTGGGCAGCACGCTGATGGGCACGGTCGCATTCTGGCAGAGAAAGCGAACCGCGTCGTTCATCTCCGCCGGTCCGGTGGCGCAATTGAGTCCGATCACGTCCGGCTGAAATGCTTCAAGCACGGCGAGCGCGGCGCCAATCTCCGACCCCAGCAGCATGGTTCCCGTAGCTTCCAGCGTGACCTGCACCTGCAGCGCGATGTTGCGGCCTGTGCCGGGAATTCTGCCTTCGCGCGCGTCGCGTATCGCATCCTGGCATGCGGCCATGGCGATTTTGGCCTGCAACAGGTCCTGGCAGGTTTCAATCAGCAGCACGTCCACGCCGCCCTCGATCAAGGCCTCGGCCTGCTCGCGGTACGCGGCAGCCATGGCGTCGTAGCCGATGTGGCCGAGCGACGGCAGCTTGGTGGTGGGTCCTATCGAACCGGCGACAAAGCGCGGCTTCTCCGGCGTCGAGTACTCATCAGCGACGGCGCGGGCCAGGCGTGCCGCAGCCAGATTCAGTTCGCGTGTGCGATCCTGCAGGTCATACTCGGCCAGCACGATGCTCGCGGAGCCGAAGCTGTCGGTCTCGATCACGTCGCAGCCGGCCTCAAGAAATGAAGCATGCACCGAGCGAATGACATCGGGTCGTGACAGTACGAGGAGTTCGTTGCAGCCCTCCTTGCCCCAGAAGTCCTCGATGGTAAGGTTGTGCTTCTGCACATTGGTGCCCATGGCGCCGTCGTAGACGAGCACGCGCCGCTTCAGTTCTGAAAGAAAGTCCACCAGAATTGCTCCTGAACTCGACAGCCACAGTTGGAAATGGGGAATGCAGCCAACATTCAAGGATATATGGTGAAGGCGCCTGCAAAGAGCGGACACTGCGTTTTGGACGGGATATGCGGTGAGATTTTGCCGCACTTCTTCGCAATGTGAGAAGCAGATTGCAGAACCGGGCCCCATCGGAACGAAAAAGCCAGCCAGTTCCCGGAAGAGCAGTTCCCTGCCCGCACTGCTTACCTCGCCGTCAGCGCTGAAGCCGGAACCAGCATGTCTTCCTTGCGCATGACCAGGGTGGTCGCGTTCATGGTGGCGAGTTCGAAGCCGTGGCCGTGGGTGATGGCGTCAGTGGGGCAGGCCTCAACACAGTATCCGCAGAAGATGCAGCGGTTGTAGTCGATGTTGTAGACCTTGGCGTAGCGCTCGGAGGAGGAAATGCGGTTCTCCTCTGTGTTCTCCGCGGCCTCGATGAAGATGCAATTCGACGGACATGCGGCGGCGCACAGGAAGCAGGCTACGCACTTTTCCAGGCCGTTCTCGTCGCGCTGCAACTGGTGCGCGCCGCGGAAGCGTTGCTGGAAGATCGCTCCGCGCATGGGCCCCGGCCCATCAGGGTAGTTTTCCACCTGCGTGGGTTCAAATATCTCCCGGAAGGTAATGCTCATGCCCTTGGCAATGGCGGCGATGTTGCCCACAATCGACATGAGCCTAGTATACGACGAATGCCCTCCGGGCTTCATCCCAGGCAGGGAGCAGGCATGAACGCCATCAGCGACGCGGTCCGGGCGGCCGCGACTGGCCGCGATTGTTGGCCGGCGGGGTTGTAACGGGCCTGCGCTCCACCTGCGGTTTTACAAGGTCCTGGCACAAGGGTGAGTCCTGCCCAAGAGCCAGGCCGCGCACGGCATCCTGCGCACGGCAGAGGCGCAACTTCATTGCGCCCGCTTGCCTTTCGTTCACCTGCTGCATGCGGTCAAGACCGCTCCAGGGGTCCAGATCGTACTGGTAGAGATAGTCTTCGGCGGCCTTCTGCGCGCCATAGTCGAAGTGGTTCCAGGTGGCCACCAGTTCGCGACCATTGTCATCCGCCATCACTGCAAAAACCTGCGTCCAGGCGACTCCGGCGGGCGGGTTTGCACTCTTTACTGGAATGCCCTGGCCGCCACTCAACCAGCGCGGAGTCCATGCGTGCTGCGACAGGTCATATCGGAAGCTCGTAAAATATGTGGTCGCCGCGCACTCTGCGCAGTTGTCGTAGAGAACTCCCGGCTCCTGCGGCGCGCCGAGGGCAAAGCGGAGCCACCCTGACCAGTGGAGATTCACGCCCTTGAGCAACGCCGTCACGGCATGGTTGGTGAGGGAAACGCTCCAGACAGAAAAGGTGTCTGCATTGGGTGCGGACTGCGGGGTGGCGCGCAGCGTGGTCACCACCAGCGCCGCGTCGTAGCGGACGCCGATCTCGCGAATGGCGGTCCATTTTTCAGCTTCCAGCGAACGCGTGACCCACACCACCACATCCTGGTCTTTCGGCGAGTGGAAATCGATCCAACGAAAGGTATCGGGCGTCTGCTGCGCGCGAACTGGCGATGGCGCAGCCAGCACCAACACAGCAGAGCCAAGACAAAGACTGCGCAGAAAGCCGCGCATGATTTCAGGCATACCGAAAGGCATCGCGCGCACTCTCACAATCCCAGCTTGGCCCAGATGGCATCGACCTTTGCCTGCGTCGCGCGATCCATTTCGATCATTGCGGGCCACGGGCGGTCGAAGCCCTCGGCCTTCCATTTGCGCGTTGCGTCAATGCCCATTTTTGATCCGTAATTCGGCAGCCGCGATGCGTGGTCCAGCGAATCCACCGGGCCCAGCGTGAACTGGATGTCGCGCTCCGGGTCGATGTTGTTGGTCACGCGCAGCACCACATCGCCCACGTCCTGCACGTCGCAGTCCTCGTCCACCACGACGATGCACTTGGTGAACATGGCCTGCCCCAGCGACCAGATGGCGTTCATCACCTTGCGCGCCTGTCCGGGATAACTCTTGCGAATCGACACAATCATCAGGTTGTGGAAGACGCCTTCGACCGGCAGATGAATGTCCACCAGTTCGGGAATCTGCATTTTCATCGCGGGCAGGAAGATGCGCTCGACAGCCTTGCCCATCCAGGCATCCTCCATGGGCGGCTTGCCCACGATGGTGGCGGCATAGATGGGGTCTTTGCGATGCGTGATGCAGGTGAGGTGGAAGACCGGATACTCGTCGGTCATGGTGTAAAAGCCGGTGTGGTCGCCGAACGGGCCCTCGGTGCGCAGTTCGCCCAATTCCACATAGCCTTCCAGGATGATCTCCGCGTGGGCGGGCACTTCAAGATCGACGGTTTCGCACTTGACGATTTCAACCGGCTTGCCGCGCAGGAATCCTGCAATCATGAACTCCTCGACCTCCGGCGGCGCGGGAACGATGGCGGAAAATGTCGTGGCCGGATCTGTGCCAATGGCCACGGCAACCTCAAGCCGCGAGCCCTTCAGGTTGCCCAGCGCAACCTGGGGCAGGCCGCCGATGGGTCCGTCAGGAATGGCGACCGCGCCACCTGCCGACTCCGCCATTGCCGCCACGCGGGCTGTCTTTGGGCTGAAGGTCGCATCCGCCTCCGCCGTGGCCACCGCCGCATTGCGCAGCGCTTCGCGATAGTGCTCGGCCGCAACCTTCTGCCTCTGCCAGTGCATGCCGGTGGTCTGGCCGTCGTAGACCTGCATGCGATACATGCCGATGTTGCGCTTGCCGCTGCGCGGGTCGCGCGTATGCACGCAGGGCAGCGTGATAAACGA